>CAXNGD010000318.1:0-3664 GCA_964201575.1 Acetobacterales bacterium
CCGTCCTGCAAACGAAGCTCAATCGTCGTCCGATCAACAATCGTCAGCGCGCGTCGGTGAGAACCCATCGGGACACCCTATCCTATAGGGCCTCCCGGCGGCGTTCGCTCCCAAACTTGAATCCGCCTTCTTTTTTTCAAAAAAGAACAAGCACTTCTTTTTGAAAAAAGAAGCAAAAACTTTCATCGATTGGGCCGAGCCTTGCCTGCGCAGCGCCCCGGCGCCATGTCAGCGAGATGACAAGCATTGCGCATCTGCCTGATCGTGGCGTGGTCGCCGTGGAGGGCCTGGACCGGGTCGCCTTCCTCCAGGGCCTGGTGTCCAACGACGTTGAACAGGCAGCGCCCGGCCGTGCCATCTGGGCCGCTTTCCTGACGCCCCAGGGCAAATGGCTCGCCGATTTCTTCATCCTGGCCGACGGCGAGCGCCTGTTGCTCGATGTCGAACGCGCCCAGGCCCCGATGCTGGTGCAAAAACTGACCCGCTTCCGCCTGCGCTCCAAGGTCACCCTGACCGACGTCTCCGCCGACTGGCACGTCTACGCCGCCTGGGCCGGTGCCCCAGACATCCAGGCCGGCACCATCGCCGCCCCCGATCCCCGCCTGCCCGATGCCGGCTGGCGCGTCCTCTCCCCAACCGCGCTGCCGACCAACGCCACCGCCGAAGCCTGGGACGCCCACCGCCTCACTCTCGGCCTGCCGGACGGCTCGCGCGACCTGGAGGCGGACAAGACCGTCCTGCTCGAAGCCGGCTTCGACGAGCTGGAAGGCGTCTCCTGGACCAAGGGCTGCTACATGGGCCAGGAGCTGACCGCCCGCACCAAGTACCGCGGCCTGATCAAGCGCCGCCTCCTTCCTGTGGCCATAGCAGGCGACCTACCACCCCCCGGCACCCCGGTACTGCGCGATGGCACCGAGGTTGGCACGCTGCGCTCCGGCCGGGACGGGGCCGCACTCGCCACCCTCCGGCTGGACTCGCTGGGCGCCGTCCTGACCTGCGGCGGCATACCCCTGGTTCCGCGCCCGCCATTCTGGCTGTACCTTCCCACCACTGACGACCCAGCAACCGCCTGAGCTCTCAGAAACCGTTATTTTTCAGCAAGATAAGGTCCAGGGGTTGGCCCCTGGCGGGTCTGGGCAGCGCCCAGCCTTCTCCCTTTCTTGAGTCTGTAGCCTTCGAGTCTTTGCTTTATTGGCACTCCACCAAGAAGAGTGCCAACCCTCCCTTGACTCCCTCCGATCGAACGCCTAGATCGCTGGCACTCCCCGGCGGGGAGTGCTAACAACCTGGCCGCCCCACCCGCGCAGCCATGCGCCCGGTGGCTGTGGCCTTCAATATTCAGGAGCGATCCGCATGAAGTTCCGTCCCCTGCACGACCGGGTCGTGGTCCGGCGGCTGTCCGCTGAAGAGAAGACCAAGGGTGGCATCATCATCCCCGACACGGCCCAGGAAAAGCCGATGGAGGGCGAGGTGATCGCTGCTGGCGCCGGTGCGCGCAACGAGGCTGGCGCCATTGTTGCGCTGGACGTCAAGGCCGGCGACCGCGTTCTGTTCGGCAAGTGGTCGGGCACCGAGGTCAAGATCGACGGCGAAGAGCTGTTGATCATGAAGGAGTCCGACATCATGGGCATCATCGAGGGCACCCCGGCCGCGGCGAGCAAGAAGAAGGGCTAATCCCCGTTCTTCGCTGCCGCCGCTGACCCGATACGCCACTCAAGATAAGACACAGGGAATATCAACATGGCTGCCAAGGAAGTACGTTTCGGTGGCGACGCCCGCGCCCGTATGCTGCGCGGCGTCGACATCCTCGCCGATGCGGTGAAGGTGACGCTGGGCCCCAAGGGCCGCAACGTCGTGATCGACAAGAGCTTCGGCGCGCCCCGCATCACCAAGGACGGCGTCACCGTCGCCAAGGAAATCGAGCTGGCCGACAAGTTCGAGAACATGGGCGCCCAGATGGTGCGCGAAGTGGCCTCGCGGACCAACGACCTCGCCGGTGACGGCACCACCACCGCCACCGTCCTGGCCCAGGCCATCGTGCGCGAGGGCTCCAAGTCCGTCGCCGCCGGCATGAACCCGATGGACCTCAAGCGCGGCATCGACAAGGCGGTCACCGCCCTGGTCGAAGAGCTGAAGAAGCGCTCCAAGAAGATCACCACCCAGGCCGAAACCACCCAGGTCGGCACGATCTCGGCCAACGGCGAGTCGGACATCGGCAAGATGATCTCCGAAGCCATGCAGAAGGTCGGCAACGAGGGCGTGATCACGGTTGAGGAAGCCAAGGGCATCCAGACCGAGCTCGACGTCGTCGAGGGCATGCAGTTCGACCGCGGCTATGTCTCCCCGTATTTCATCACGAATGCGGAGAAGATGGTCGTCGACATGGACCAGCCCTACATCCTGATCCACGAAAAGAAGCTCTCCGGCCTGCAGCCGATGCTGCCGCTGCTGGAAAGCATCGTGCAGTCCGGCCGTCCGCTGCTGATCATCGCCGAGGACGTCGAGGGCGAAGCGCTCGCCACCTTGGTGGTGAACAAGCTGCGTGGCGGCCTGAAGGTCGCCGCCGTCAAGGCGCCGGGCTTCGGCGATCGCCGCAAGGCGATGCTGGAAGACATCGCCATTCTGACCGGTGGCCAGGTGATCAGCGACGATCTCGGCATCAAGCTTGAGTCCGTCACTCTCGCCATGCTCGGCAAGGCCAAGAAGGTCCTGATCGAGAAAGAGAACACCACCGTCGTCGAAGGCGCGGGCAAGAAGGCCGACATCGTCGGCCGTTGCAACCAGATCCGCGCCCAGGTCGAGGAAACCACCTCGGACTACGACCGCGAGAAGCTGCAGGAGCGTCTGGCGAAGCTGGCTGGCGGTGTTGCCGTCATCCGCGTCGGCGGCGCCACCGAGGTTGAGGTGAAGGAGCGCAAGGATCGCGTGGACGACGCCCTGCACGCCACCCGTGCGGCCGTCGAGGAAGGCATCGTCCCGGGCGGCGGCGTCGCCCTGGCACGCGCCTCGCTGGTTCTCGCCAAGCTCAAGGGCGACAATGACGACCAGCGCGTGGGCATCGACATCGTCCGCCGCGCCGTCCTGACCCCGCTGCGCCAGATCGCCGAGAACGCCGGTGAAGACGGCGCGGTGATCTCCGGCAAGGTGCTGGACAAGGACGAGTACAACTGGGGCTTCGACGCGCAGAGCGGCGAGTTCAAGGACATGGTCAAGGCCGGCATCATCGACCCGACCAAGGTTGTCCGCACCGCCCTGCAGGACGCGGCCTCGATCGCCGGCCTGCTGGTGACCACCGAAGCCATGATCGCCGAGAAGCCGGAGCGCAAGGCCCCGGCCGGCGGTCCTCCGGGCGGTGGCATGGGCGGCATGGGCGGCATGGGCGACATGGACTTCTAAGTCCAGGCCACCTTGCCTGTGCGCAGACGCACGGGCACGACTATCGAACCGGCCGCGGGGGCAACCCCGCGGCCGGCTTTGTTTCGCACACGCGGTACAGACCATGAAATGCACCCGGCGCAGGGCAATCGCTTGAACTGATGTAGGGGAGATTCCGGCGCGGCCGGAAGTACGATTCAAAGAGGACCTCACTGTGCGAGGTTCCGATGGCCGAGCCCCTTTCGCGTTCGATCCTTGCCCATTTTGCCGCTCTCGAAGATCGGCGACA
>CAXNGD010000319.1:0-3636 GCA_964201575.1 Acetobacterales bacterium
AAGACCGCCGAATTCGGCGCCTTCGTGAACTTCCTCGGCTCCAAGGACGGGCTGGTGCATATCAGCGAGCTGCAGCAGGGCCGCGTCGCCAAGACCACCGATGTGGTCAACATGGGCGACGCCGTGAAGGTCAAGGTCATCGGCTTTGACGACCGCGGCAAGGTGAAGCTGTCGATGCGCGTGGTCGACCAGGCCACCGGCGCCGACATCACCGAGCAGGTCGGACCGAAGGCCGGCGGCGGCGAGCGGAGTGACCGTGGGGGTGACCGGGGCGGCGATCGCGGCGGTGACCGCCGCCCACGCGACCGTGGCGACTACAACCGGGGCGAGGCCGCCGGCGGCGAAGGCTGATACGCCTGAAGCAACAGGCCGCTTCGGGGGTGGCAATTCGCCTCCGAGGCGGCCTTGTTGCTAGATTTGCATGACCGCGCCGCCGAGTCGGCCGGGCTGCAAACGCTGAGACGGGTTCGCTGAGACAGGTTCGCTGAGACAGACACGGGGCATCGGGGCGAGATGAAGGCGATCAACGCGATCCGGATGGGCGGCGTGGACGTGCTGCCACTGGTGGAGGGCGGCAAAGGCGTTGCCATCTCGAACGGCGTCACCGCGGGCCATTGGGCCGCATCGGGCGGCGCCGGCACCCTGTCGGCGGTCAATCCCGACAGCTATGACAGCGACGGCCAACCGATCCCGCAGGTCTACCACGCCAAGACGCGCCGCGACCGGCACGAGGAACTGGTGGCCTATGGCATCCAGGGCGGCATCGAGCAGGCGCGTCGGGCGTATGAGATTTCCGGCGGCCGCGGCCGCGTCCACATGAACATCCTGTGGGAGATGGGCGGCGCCGAGCGGGTGGCCAACGGCATCATGGAAGGCGCCAAGGGGCTGATCAACGGGATCACCTGCGGCGCCGGCATGCCCTATCGCCTGTCCGACATCGCCCAGCGCTTCAACGTGCACTACTACCCCATCGTCTCATCCGGCCGCGCCTTCGGGGCGCTGTGGAAGCGGGCGTACCACAAGGCGGCCGCCCTGCTGGGGGGCGTGGTCTACGAGGATCCCTGGCTGGCTGGCGGGCACAATGGTCTGTCCAACTCCGAAGACCCCACCAAGCCCGAGGACCCGATGCCGCGGGTGCTGGCACTTCGGAAACTGATGCGCGAATTCGGCCTGGGCGACACCCCGATCATCATGGCCGGCGGCGTCTGGTGGCTGGAGGAATGGGCCGACTGGATCGACAATCCCGATCTCGGGCCGATCGCCTTCCAATTCGGCACCCGGCCTCTCTTGACCCTGGAAAGCCCGATCGGCAGTGCCTGGAAACAGCGTCTGCTCACGCTGAAGGAAGGGGACGTGTTCCTCAACCGCTTCAGCCCCACGGGGTTCTATTCATCCGCGGTGAACAACAACTTCATCCAGGAATTGCGCAGCCGCAACGACCGCCAAATCGCTTTTGTGACCGAGCCGGTGGGCGAACTGACCGCGCAGTTTGGCGTCGGCCCGCGCAAGCGCATCGTCTATGTCACCCCGACTGATCGCGACCGGGCGCTGACCTGGGAACGGGCGGGCTTCACTGAGGCGTTGCGCACGCCGGAATCAACGCTGATCTTCGTGACCCCGGACAAGGCGCAGGAAATCCTCGCCGACCAGGTCGCCTGCATGGGCTGCCTCAGCCAGTGCCGGTTTTCCAACTGGGCCGAGCACGCCGATGACCATACCAACGGCAAGAAGGCCGATCCGCGCAGCTTCTGCATCCAGAAGACGCTGCAGGATATCGCGCATAATGCCGACAGCACCGAGGTGCTCAACAACAACCTGATGTTCTCCGGCCACAACGCCTACCGCTTCGGCTCCGACCCGTTCTACAGCAACGGCTTCGTGCCTTCGGTAAAGCAGCTGGTCGAACGGATCATGACGGGCCGTTGAAGAGCCGCGTTACCGCGGCGCCAGCGAGGTTGGCGGGCGCGGTCCAGGCGCCGAGCTCGATGCTCCACCGGGCCCGGGCACCGGGGCAGGTCCGGGCGCACCAAGTGGTCCCGGCGGTGGCGACATGGTAACCGGCGTTTGCAGCGGTTCCGGTGACGGCAACAGTGTCTGTGACGGAGCCGCGGGTGTTGCATCCGGTGCCGCGCCCGGACCGCCCAGCGTTTCCGCCTCGACCGGCCCCGGCTCGGGCACCGACGTGCTGGTGCTTTGCAGCGCATCGCGCATCGCCCGGCGCATCTGGAACTCGAACTCGACATTCATCTCGTTCATTAGGTCGCGCACGAAGACATAGAGGTCGTCGCGCACCGCGCGCTGCGAATCGTCGCGCACCGGCCGCACCTGGACCACCCGCGCGGTCGCCTGGCCCAGCCGGTTGCCGGCGTCATCGGCCATGTCGAGCCGCACCACCAGCGATGCCTCGTAGTTGCGCGGCCCGCGGATGATCGAGGCATCCTCGACCACGAACACCGCCCGTCCGGTGGTACCGCCGGCCACGATGCGATCCTCCGCCATCCGGCGCAGCGCCTCGCGCGGCATCACCGGCGCCAGGTGCTCGACCCGCCGCGAAGCGCCCCTGGGGGCCCAACTGTCATCGATCTCGATGCGGCCGACATTGAGCTTCAGCGTGGTCAGGTAGTCGTAGCTCGGCGGCGGATAGCTGGTCGGCGCCGCATTCTCGGCACAACCGGACATCGCCAAGGTCGCCAGCACGGGAAGAGACAGGACGGCGCGGCGGAGAAGGATCATGCGTTTCTTGCATCCGTTGGTGGCCGCACCGTGGGACGCAGGAAACCGCCGGTCAATAGCGATCGTCGGACCGCCGGGCAGGGGTGGTGCGTCAAGCCTCGCGGACATCGGCGCGATCGAAGGTGAAGTCCATGTTGCAGAACTCGCAGGTCATGACGATCCGGCCATCGGCCGCCATGTGGTCCAGGTCATCGACCGGGAAGGTCTCCAGGATGCCGGCCAGACGCTGGCGCGAACAGCGACAGCCATAGGCCAGGGCGCGCGGCAGGTCCACGGCGACACCCTCCGTGTGGAACAGCCGGAACAGCAGGTCCTCGGGCGCCAGCGCGTCGTCCAGCAGCTCGGCATCCGTCACCGTCTGGGCCAGGATGGTGGCGGTGTTCCATGCCTCGGCCTGGCTCGCCTCGTCCATGTCCGGCGCCACCCCGCCGCTGCCGGCGATGCGCTCCAGCACCAGCGCGCTGGCGCGCCAGCCATTGGCGGTATGCGCACAGGCCAGCCGGATGGAACAGCGCAGCTGCTCCGACGTCTCGAAATAATGCAGCGCCATCTCCGACAGGCTGGCGCCCTCGATGGCGACGATGCCCTGATGCGGCTCGGCGTCCGATCCCTGGTCCACCGTGAAAGCCAGATAGCCACTGCCGAGCAATGCCGCCGCGGTCGGGTTCGGCTCGGCCGAGAGCAAGGCGTCGAGCCGGTCATTCTTCACCCGGGCATAGCCGCGTAGGGCGCCCGCCTCGGTGCAATCGGCCAGCAGCATGCCCACCGGCCCGTCGCCCTTCACCTGCAGGCTGCACGAGCCGCGGAACTTCAGCGCGGTCGCCAGCGATGCCACCAGCGCCAGCGCCTCGCCGGAAATGCCGGTCACCGGGGCCGGGTTGTCGTGCCGCGTCAGTAGCGCAT
>CAXNGD010000320.1:0-3632 GCA_964201575.1 Acetobacterales bacterium
CGGCTTGCCCGCCGTCGCCTGCTCCATGCCGCTCGGCTTGATCGAAGGACGCCCCTTCAGGCCTTTCAGCCGCGCGATCTCGTCGCGTTGCTCGGCCACAACCGCCTTCAGCGTCGACACCTCGCCCAGCAGCCGCTCCACCAGGGACCACAGCTCGCCAGGCGATAGATTTGCAATCTCAACAGGTGCTGCCACGCCGACGTTGAATCAGGTCCGCCCGCGTCGGGGGAATCAAAATCACAACAGGCCGCCCGGGGTTTTGCCCCGGCTACGCCAAAGGGAGGCAAGGTCTTCTTTTTCTGAAGAAAAAGAAGCAAAAAGACTTTCTCCAATGGCACCGGGCCAGCCCGGAAGTGCCCGACCCAAACGGACGAAAGTTGTTTGGTTCTCTTTTTCAAAAAGAACGCGCTTCCTACGGCACCCCCGCCTCGCCGAGATCCCACCAAAGCCCGGCATAGGCCGCCAACCCCTCGCGCGCCGGCGCGATCAGGAAATGCTCGTTCGGTCCATGCTGCTTGCAGCCATTGTAAGACAGCGGAATCCACACCAGCGGCACGCCGAGATGATCGACGAAGACATCCCCCGGCAGCCCGCCGCCGCCATTCGGAATGACCTGCACCCGCTTGCCCAGCGAGGCCTCCATGCTGCGCACCGTCCAACCCACCCAAGGGTTCGACAGGTCCGTCCGGCTGGCCGGCATGCCGATCTTCGGATTCTCGATCAGCACCTCGCCGAACCCCGCGGCATCGAGATGCCGGCGCAGCGCCGCCTCGAACCCGGCGACATCGCTGTCCACCGTATATCGCAGCTGGATATTGGCACTGGCCCAGGGCGCCACCGCATTGACTGGCGCCTCCGGCCGCCCGGCGATCATCGACAGAACGATGAAGCTGGTCCAGCCGAACACCTTCTCCGCCGAGGTGAAGCCCGGCTCGCCCCAGTTCGGGTCGATCGTCGCCGATTCCTCGCTCGGCAGTTCCAGCCCGGCCAGCGCGCCGCGCACCTCCGCCGGCAGCCCGTTGCGCGGCAGCCAGTCGCGCACCAGGATCTTGCCGTGCCGGTCGCTGATCGAAGCCAGCGCATGGCTCAGCACCACCACGGGATCAACAATCATCCCGCCCCAATTGCCCGAATGCACGCCGCCCGGCCGCAGCCGCACGCTGAGGTCACAGCCCCATGACCCCCGCGTGCCGGTGGTCACCGTCGGGATCCCCGCCGCCACCCGCGGCCCGTCCGAGGCGATCAGCACATCGGCGGCCAGCTCCTTCGTGTGGCCCGCGACAAACTCCTTCAACCCGGTCGAGCCGCGCTCCTCGCTCATCTCCAGCACCAGCTTGAGGTTGAACCCCAGCTTGCCCCCGCGCGCCGCCAGCACATGCTCCAGCGCGGTCAGGTGGGTGGCGTGTTGCCCCTTGTTATCCGCCGTGCCGCGCCCGTACCAGCGGTCGCCCTGCTCGTTCAGCTCCCACGGCTTCAGCCCGGCGTCCCACTGCTCATCGAGGCCGCGCACGGTATCGCCATGCCCATAGGTCAGCACCGTGCGATAGGAAGCATCCTCGATCCGCTCAGCCACCATGATCGGCCCGAAGCCTTCGCGCGGATTGGGATGGATGGTGACGGAAAACCCCATCCGCTCCACCCAGGGCCGGATCGCCTCCTCCAGATAACGCCAGCAATCCTTCTCATGCGCCGGGTCCTGCATAGTGCTGGGAATCGCCACCAGCCCCGCCAGCCGGTCGCGGAACCCGCCGGCATCGAAAAACGCGAGGGACGAGGCAATGGCGTGGTCGCGGCTGGACATCGGCAACTCCGGATAATCGAAGCCGCAGTATGGCCCCCCGCAGCGCCGCCGGCTACCCGACGGCCTGGCGCAGCACCCTTGTAATCACCTGCATCCGCGCGATCGCATCGCCGATGAACAACGCGATGGCGGCATCCACCCGCCCCACCAGCGCCGGATCCAGCGCCGGCACCTCGGCCACGCGCAGCAGCCCGGCCGCCCGCGCCGCCGCCAACGCCTGCCCGTCGGCAATTGCCCCGCGCAGGCGCCCATCCGCCTCCAGTGGCGCCAACACCCCCCAGCCAACCGCCAAAATCCCGGGCCAATGCGCCAGGTTGCGATACATGCTGGCCAGCACCGGCGCGTCGCTCGTCGCCCCCATCCGGTTCAGCGCCACCACCAGCGCCGCGGTGGCCGGCGCCATCGCCTCGAGATTAACCAGCGGCGGCAGCACCAGCACCTCGACTGGCTCCGAAGAAGCGGCACCCGGACGCCATGCCGCCTCCGCCCCGCCCATCAGCCGCGCCCGCGCTGCCGACAGCGCCACCAGCGCCATCGCATTGGTGCGGTCATACGCCGCCATCACCTGCCGCACGCCCGCCATCGCCGCCGCGTCAAGCCCGGCCGCGGCAAACACAAATTCCGGCACCGGCACCGCCGCCGGCACCGCCTGCGCCGCGCGCAACGCCGCTGCCTCCCGCGCAATGGTGCCATCGACATAAAGCGGCCGCAGCGCGCCCCAGACATGGCCAAGCGCCCCGGGGATCGTCGCCAAATGCCGCCACACCAGGTTGACCACGCTGACCCCATAGACCGCGCGGATATCGGCAAACAGCGTCGCCGTCTCGCCGCTCGCATCCGCCTCACGCACCGCCGCCACTGGATCGCTCATGCGCCTGTCCCCCTTGCCCGACCCAAGGTTGCCCCACGCCGCGCGCTAGGCCAAGAACAGCACTGCAACCCAGGGAGTCCCGCCATGACCGCCGCACCGCTCGCCGGAACCGTCAGCTTCGTCATGGGCGCCAGCGTCGGCATCGGCGCTTCGGTCGCCGAAATCCTGGTCGCCCAGGGTGCCCGCATCGCCATCGCCGCCCGCCGCGGCGACGAACTGCGCGCCCTGGCCGCCCGCCTCGGCCCCAATGTCCTGCCGCTGGTCTGCGATGTCGCCGACCACGGCGCGGTCAAAACCGCCGTCGACACCGCCGCCGCCCATTTCGGCCGTCTGGACCACCTGATCAACAATGCCGGCGTCATCGAGCCGATCGGCCGCGTCGGCGATACCGACCCCGCCGAATGGGCGCGCGCCATCCAGATCAACCTGGTCGGCGCCTACCACGCCATCCACGCCACCCTGCCCCACCTGCTGCGCGCCAAGGGCGTCATCGTCAACGTCAGCTCCGGCGCCGCCCACCGCCCGCTCGAAGGCTGGGGCAGCTACTGCTCATCGAAAGCCGGACTGGCGATGCTCGGGCAGGCCCTGATGCTGGAATACGGCGCCCACGGACTGCGGGTCTACGGCTTCGCCCCCGGCGGCGTGCGCACCGCGATGCAGGAGAAGATCCGCGCCTCCGGCCTCAACCCGGTCAGTCAAATTCCGCCCGAAGGCCACCTGCCGCCCGAACTCCCCGCCCAGGTGATCGCCTGGCTCTGCCGCGCCGAAGCCGCCGACTACCCGCAGGGCGAATGCAATATTCGCGACGAGGCGCTGACCCGGCGGGCGGGAGTAAGCCTCCCAGGGTAAGAAGTTCTTTTTGAAAAAAAGAACGGCGGATTCAAGTTTGGGAGCGAACGCCGCCGGGAGGCCCTATAGGATAGGGTGTCCCGATGGGTTCTCACCGACGCGCGCTGACGA
>CAXNGD010000321.1:0-3619 GCA_964201575.1 Acetobacterales bacterium
GCGGACCGAAATTTTCGCGGCGATCGTGACACAGAGCGGGTCAGGCGGGGGCGGAAATTCGGATTCTTAGAGGTGCCCTCAAGAAAGACGACGCCTTCGACACCGATATCCGCACCAATTTCGAAACCGCCCTCCAGGCCGCCCAGGACGGCGTCCTCGACGGCTGGACGGCCACGCCCGACGGCACCCTCGCCCTGCTGATCCTGCTCGACCAGTTCGCCCGCAACATCCACCGCGGCTCCCACCTCGCCTTCGCCGGCGACGCCCACGCCCGCCGGATCGCCCGCGCCGCCATCGCCGGCACTGCCGGCGTCACAGGCATCGCGCGCGGCGTCGAAGACTGCCTCACCCCGGTCCAACGCGTCTTCCTGTATTTGCCCTTCGAACACTCGGAATCGCCGGAAGACCAGGAGGACTCCATCCGCCTCTTCGAATCCCTCCCCCCCTCCACCTGGCGCGAAAATGTCGTCCTCTACGCCCACAAACACCGCGACGTGATCCGCGAATTCGCCCGATTCCCCCACCGCAACGCCACCCTCGGCCGCGAAAACACCCCGGCCGAAACCGCCTGGCTAGCGGCTGGCGGCGGCTTCTAGGCCAATCTCCGCCTCAAACGCCGCCAGGAAATCCGCCAGCAACTGCGTCCGCTCCCGCGCCAGCCGCGTCCCCGTCGCCGTCTGGAACTCGCCCTCCAGCGTCAACAGCTTGGTGCGGAAATGGTCAATGGCAAACGCCCGGTCATCAAACGCCCGCCGCTCCCCCCGCGGATCCGCCGGGTCATACAACGCCGAGCCCATCCGCCCCGCCGTATAGAAACACCGCGCCACCCCGATCGCCCCGATCGCCTCCAACCGGTCGGCGTCCTGAAGGATCCGTGCCTCCACCGTCTCCGGCGCAATCCCCGCCGAAAAACTATGTGCCTCAATGGCATGAGCCACCGCATCGACCCGCCCCGCCGCCCAGCCAAGCTCGCCCAGAATCCCCCGCCCCCGCTCCGCCGCCAGCCGCGACGCCTGCGACCGCAGCTGCGAAGACTTCTCCACATGCACGCAATCATGCAGCAGCACCGAAGCCGCCAACACCTCGCCGTCCCCGCCTTCCGCCATCCGGATCACCCACGCATTGGCCCACACCCGTGCCAGGTGCCCCTCATCATGCGACCCGTCATCCCCGCCGGAAACCAGCGGCAACAGCCGCTCGGCCAATGCCGCATAAGGCGCAAAGCGCATCCCGTCCTCCCTGGCTGCCACGCCAGAGTGCCGTGCCTCAAGCCGCCATGCCAGCCCAGCCACCATCTCTACCAGGACATCACCGGATGCGGGGTCGGCGCCGTCCGCCCGCCCCGCGCCGGCCCGGTATTCGCGGCCCACTCGGTGACCGGCATGTAGCGCGGCGCCAGGAACTTGTATGTCTGCGAAATCAGCTCCCACGGCACCTCCTCGACACCGGCCGCATCGGCCCAGCCATCCAGGATCGTCTGCCAGGAGCGCTGGGCGCGATAGAGCTGATCGCGGTTGGAGCGGATGAACGCCTGCTGGCTCTCCATGTTGCGCAGCGCGCTCATCACCTCGCCGGTCTGACCGGCCGCCTCGTCGTCTGATCCGACTATCTGCCGGGGGGACTTAACGTGACGTGAATGAGGCGTGTCCCATGTCACGCGAATATCGCTTGTCCATGACACAGCGCTAAAGGGTTCGTTAGTCAACCGCGTCATAGAACGAGACTGTTCCAACCTGTGAGACCGTCATGCGTTCAGCTCCCTACCCCAGCATGCTCGCCGACCGGCGCGGCCAGCGCGGTTTCAATCCCGCCGCCCTGCGCGACGGGCGCGAAGAGTCCCAAGCCGAGCGCGCCCACCTCCGCCGGCTGCGTCGCGACCTCACCGAAGCCGCCGCCCATGACGGGTTCGTCCTGTACTACCAGCCGCAGATCGCCCTGCGCAGCGGTGCCATCGTCAGCGGTGAGGCGCTGATCCGTTGGCCGCATCGCAAGCGCGGCCTGATGGCCGCCGGCTCGTTCATCCCGGTGGCCGAGCAATCCGGGCTGATCACCGATATCGGCGCCTGGGTGTTGCGCGCCGCCTGCACCGCGGCCACCGGCTGGGCGTCGGAGATCCGTGTCAGCGTCAATGTCTCGGCGCGGCAGTTGCACGACCAGGAACTGCTGCGCCAGAACGGCGAGGCGCTGGAGGAATCGGGTCTGGCGGCGGAGCGGCTGGACATCGAGCTGTCCGAGGCGATTCTGCTCGATGACGACCTCGACACCCTGCTGGCGCTTTCGGCGGTGCGCGACCTCGGCGTGGGCATCACGCTGGACGATTTCGGCGCCGGGATGGCCAGCCTTGCGATGCTCAAGCGGCTGCCGCTGGAGCAGATCAAGCTGGATCGGGCGCTGGTGCGCGCCCTGCCCGATGCGCCCGAGGATGTGGCGATCGTCCAGGCCATCGTCGACACGAGCCACGCGCTGGGCCTGGGCGTGGTCGCCGAGGGGATCGAGACCGAGGCGCAGCGCAGCCTGCTGGCCGCCATGGGGTGCGACCATGGCCAGGGCTACCTGTTCAGCCAGCCGCTGCCGGAGGACCAGTTCCGCCAGCGCCTAGGCCCGCTTGCCGCGTAAGATGCTTGCAGCTTCGGGCCCCGGCGCGCCATAGAGGAGCGGTGAACACTTCGCCGCTCGACGATTTCCTGTTGAACCATCTGCGCGACCAGGCACCCGGCTCGGTTGACCCCGAGCAGGTCGCGCGTGCGTTCCAGGCCGCGACCGAGCCGGAGAATCGCGATCCCGCGGCGTGGCACCGGCATCTCTCCGCCGTGCGCCGCCTGGCGCTGCGCCTGGCCGGCGAGGGACGGGTCGAGGTGCTGCGCAAGGGCAAGCCGGTGCCGGCTGCCGATGCGCGCGGGGTCATCCGGCTGCGGTTGCCGGCGTTGGCCGAACAATGAAGCGTCTGTTGCCGCTGTTGCTTGCACTCCTGCTGCCCGCCTGTCGTGGCACCGGTGCCGAGGGCATTGACCCGCCTGTGGTGATCGACATGTCGCGGATCACCCGGCCTTCGACGCCGAATACCGCGCTGGCGGCGCCGGCGGGGTTTTCGCCCGCGCCGGATGTCGTCACCCCGCGCTATCCCGTCGATCCCGACCGGCTGTTTGCGGTGATCCGCACGGTGGCGCTGGCGCAAGCCAACACCGTTGCCCATGGCGATGTCGGCGTGCCGCGACAGGCGCATTTCGTCGCGCGCAGTGCGCTGATGAAATATCCGGATTTGATCGCGGTGCAGGTTACGCCCGATGCCGATCTGATCCTGTGGTCGCGCAGCATCTACGGCCGCTCGGATTTCGGCGTGAACCAGGCCCGGCTGATGGCCTGGCTCGCCGCGTTGGACGCGGCACTGGCCGCGCCCTGACGGAATTTTTTTGCGACTGATGCCAGTCCCCGAAACAAGTGACCGATGAGGCCAGCGAAGACTGGGCTCTGCCCAGACCCGCCAGGGGCCAAGCCCCTGGACCTTAAATTATGGCTCTGTTCTCACTCTCTATGCATGGGCTATTCCGGCCTGATTATGCCCGAGAGCTGCGCTGAGACAGGCTCGGCTGTTGGGGTTTGGGTTGAGTGTGGCGAGGTG
>CAXNGD010000322.1:0-3616 GCA_964201575.1 Acetobacterales bacterium
CCGTCGCCCCGAACCCGCGCTGATCCGGCGCATAGACCGCCACCCCCGAAGCCGCGAATTCCGGCCCCGGCAACTCCCAGGCATCCCGGCTGTCGTTGAACCCATGCAGCGCCAGCACAACCACCCCCGGCTCCCCCCCAGCCTCCTTCCCATTGGGCAGCCAGGCCCGAAACGGCAACCGCGCGCCGTCCGCCATCACGAACGCCCCCTCCTCCATCCCCGGCTCCCGCACATCCGCCCCCGGCGGCACCCCCGCCGACACGCATCCGCCCAGCGCCGTCAACAGGGCCGCCCGACGCGTCATCCGGGGAAAGGTTGAAACCATGCCCCGCATGGCTATCATGCCCATAAGCCCCGACAACAGCCCCGCCACCCCAAAGGACCCCGCATGCCGGACGGCGCCACCACCACACCAGACCTCCCCCTTGGCGAAACCATCCACGTCGACGAACGCAATGTCGCCTGCGACGGCGGCGGCGGCGCCCTTGGCCACCCCCGCGTCTACCTCCACATCGAACACCAACAGGTCATGTGCCCCTACTGCTCGCGCCTCTATGTCCTGAACGAAGGCGCCGGCCACGGCCCCGCGCACTGAATGGCGGCCACTGAAATGACCGACGCACCCGGCCCCACCCTGGGCGGCCCCCATCTCATCCTCATCGACGGCTCCGGCTTCATCTTCCGCGCCTACCACGCCCTCCCGCCCATGACCCGCCCGGACGGCACCCCCGTCAACGCCGTCTTCGGCTTCTCCAACATGCTGTCCCGCCTGCTGAAAGACCACGTCGGCACCCATTTCGCCGTCATCTTCGACGCCGGCCGCCACACCTTCCGCAACGACCTCTACGACAAATACAAAGCCCAGCGTCCGGAGCCCCCCGAAGACCTCCGCCCACAATTCGCCCTGGTGCGCGACGCCACCCGCGCCTTCGGTGTCCCCTCCATCGAACTCGAAGGCTGGGAAGCCGACGACCTCATCGCCTCATACGCCACCGCCGTCGTCGCCATCGGCGGCCGCGCCACCATCGTCTCCTCGGACAAGGACCTGATGCAGCTCCTGCGCCCGGGCATCGACATGCTCGACCCGATGAAGCAGAAGCCCATCACCCTGGCCGATGTCATGGACAAGTTCGGCGTCCCCCCCGAAAAACTCATCGACGCCCAATCCCTCATCGGCGACAGCGTCGACAACGTGCCCGGCGTCCCCGGCATTGGCCCGAAAGGAGCGGCCCAACTCATCAACGAATACGGCGACCTCGAAGCCATCCTCGCCGCCGCCCCGTCGATGAAACCCTCCAAGCGCCGCGACCTGCTGATCGAACACGCCGAGCTCGCCCGCATCTCCCGCCTCCTCGTCACCCTGGCCTGCGACGTCCCCCTCCCCGAACCCCTCGAAGCCCTCGTCGCCCGCGACCCCGACCCAGACATCCTGGCCCCCTGGCTCGCCGCCCAAGGCTTTCGCAGCCTCGCCACCCGCCTCGGCCTGGACGCCGGCACCTCCGCCAGCATCCCCGCCACCCCGCCCCCCGCCAACCGCCCCGGCGCCCCCAGCGCCCAATTCGCCCTCTTCCCCGACGCCCAAGCCCCCGCCGCCCCCCTCAACACCGGCGATTTCGGCCCGTACGAAACCGTCACCACCCTGGAAGCCCTGCAAACCTGGATCGCCGCCGCCCAAACCGCCGGATACGTCGCCGTCGACACCGAAACCAACAGCCTCGACGCCATGCGCGCCACCCTCGTCGGCATCTCGCTCGCCACCGCCCCGGGCCGCGCCTGCTACATCCCGCTGCGTCACGAAAACGTCGAAACCCAACTCGACCCCGAAACCGCCCTCACCGCCCTAAACCCCCTCTTCGCCGACAACTCCGTCCTCAAAATCCTCCAAAACGCCAAATACGACCTGATGATCTTCCGCCAGGCCGGCATCCCTCTCCCCAGCCCCATCGACGACACCATGCTGATCTCCTTCGCCATGGAAGCCGGCGCCCACGGCCACGGCATGGACGAACTCGCCGGCCTCCACCTCGGCCACACCCCGATCAGCTACGACAGCGTCACCGGCACCGGCAAAGCCCGCCTCCCCTTCGCCCAGGTCCCGCTCGACCGCGCCACCGCCTACGCCGCCGAAGACGCCGACGTCACCCTGCGCCTCTGGCTCGCCCTGCGCCCCCGCCTGCGCGCCGCCAAATCCCTCGCCCTCTACGAACAGGTCGAACGCCGCCTCGTCCCCATCCTGCTGGAAATGGAACGCGCGGGCATCAAAGTCGACGAAGCCGAACTCCGCGCCCTCTCCAAAGACTTCGCCGAACGCATGGCCATCATGGAAACCGAAATCCACAAACAGGCCGGAGAAACCTTCAACCTCGGTTCCCCCAAGCAACTGGGCGAAATCCTCTTCGACAAGATGAAGCTCCCCGGCGGCAAGCGCATGAAGACCGGCGCCTGGGGCACCGATGCCGGCGTCCTCCAGGGCCTCGCCGAACAAGGCCACGACCTGCCCAACCGCATCCTCGAATGGCGCCAGTTAGCAAAGCTCAAATCCACCTACACCGACGCCCTGGTCGAACAGATCAACCCCGACACCAACCGCGTCCACACGTCATACGCCATGGCCATCGCCAGCACCGGCCGCCTCTCCTCCACCGACCCCAACCTGCAAAACATCCCCATCCGCACCGACGAAGGTGCCCGCATCCGCCGCTCCTTCGTCGCCGAACCCGGCAATGTCCTGGTCTCCGCCGACTACTCCCAAATTGAACTCCGCCTCCTCGCCCACGTCGCCGATATCCCCCAACTCAAGCAAAGCTTCTCCAACGGCGAAGACATCCACGCCCGCACCGCCAGCGAAGTCTTCGGCGTTCCCATGGAAGGCATGGACAGTGCCACCCGCCGCCGCGCCAAGGCGATCAACTTCGGCATCATCTACGGCATCTCCGCCTTCGGCCTGGCCCGTCAGCTCCAGATCAGCACAGGCGAAGCCCGCGACTACATCGAGCTCTACTTCCGCCGATACCCCGCCATCCGCGACTATATGGAAGCCACCAAGGAAGAAGCCCGCCAACACGGATACGTCCTCACCCCCTTCGGCCGCCGTTGCTGGATCCCCGGCATCGCCGACAAAAACCCCGCCCGCCGCGCTTACGCCGAGCGCCAATCCATCAACGCCCCCCTCCAAGGCGGCGCCGCCGACATCATCAAACACGCCATGGTCAAACTCCCGCACGCCCTCGCCGAATCCAACCTCGGCGCCCGCATGCTCCTCCAAGTCCACGACGAACTCCTCTTCGAAGTCCCCGAACCCGCCGCCAAACCCCTGGCCGAACTGGCCCGCACGGTGATGCAATCCGCCGCCACCCTCTCCGTGCCCCTGGTGGTCGAAACCGGACAAGGCCATAGCTGGGGCGAAGCGCACTAACCCCCCCTACGTCATCCCGAGCGAAGCGAGGGATCCACGCTTTCAGCCACTAATACCAACCGCCCCAACCTCGGACTCTCGGCTGTTTCCAACGGTGACATTCTCTGATTCCCTCGTCTCTGGCTGCGATTCGCGGCGTTGAGGGCGGTCATGGGCAGCTACGACGCCATCGTCCAAGCATGCAAAGACGCATGGAACTTC
>CAXNGD010000323.1:0-3612 GCA_964201575.1 Acetobacterales bacterium
ATCGATTTCGGCACCGCCACCACCTTCGACGTCATGGACCGCGACGGCGCCTATCTCGGCGGCGTCATCGCCCCGGGCATCAACCTGTCCATCGAGGCCCTGCACCGCGCCGCCGCCCGCCTGCCGCGCATCGGCATCGGCCGCCCCCAGGCCGTCATCGGCTGCTCCACGGTACCCGCCATGCAATCCGGCATCTACTGGGGCTATGTCGGCATGATCGAGGGCCTGGTCGCCCGCATCCAGGCCGAATACGGCGGCGGCCTCAAGGTCCTGGCCACCGGCGGCCTCGCCCCCTTGCTCGCCGAGGGCACCACGGTGATCCAGACCATCGACCCCGATCTGACCCTGGAGGGCCTGCGCCTGTTGGCAGCGCGCAATCCAGCCCCCATATTGAGCCGAGAGCGGTCCCGGCTGGCCGAAAGCGACTGAAGGCGCGCCGCCGGGACGGCACACAATACTCATGATCGGCCCTCGCCGATCGCGGACTCTGGCCCTCCATCTGGGGGGCGATTTTTTTGACCCTATGACCTGAAAGACTCGCATGGACGCCGCAAACACTGACCTGGCCTTTCTGCCCCTGGGCGGAACGGGCGAAATCGGCATGAATCTCAACCTGTATCGCAGCAACGGCAAATGGCTCGCCGTCGACTGCGGCATGGGCTTCGGCGGCTCGGAAAACCCCGAAGTCGACATCATGGTGCCGGACCCCAGCTTCATCGCCGAACGCCGCGACCAGCTCGTCGGCCTCGTCATCACCCACGCCCACGAAGACCACATCGGCGCGGTCGCCTGGCTCTGGCCGCAACTCCGCTGCCCGATCTACGCCACCCCCTTCGCCGCCACCGTCCTGCGCCGCAAGCTGGGCGAAGCCCGCCTGGTCCAGGACGCCAAGATCACCGTCATCCAGCCCGGCGCTCGCTTCCGCCTGGCCCCGTTCGACCTGCAATTCATCCGCATGGCCCAGTCCATCCCGGAATCCCAGGCGCTGGTCATCCGCACCCCCGCCGGCGTGGTGCTGCACACCGGTGACTGGAAGCTCGACGCCGAACCCCTCGTCGGCCCCGTCACCGACGAAGCCGCCCTGCGCGCCCTGGGCGACGAAGGCGTGCTCGCCATGGTCTGCGATTCGACGAACGCCATGGTCGAGGGCCACTCCGGCTCTGAAGGCGACGTCCGCCGCAGCCTCAACGAGCTGATCGGTTCCCTGCGCGGCCGCATCGCGGTGACCTGCTTCGCCAGCAACGTCGCCCGCGTCGAATCCATCGCCATGGCCGCCCGCGCCGCCGGCCGCTCGGTCGCACTCGTCGGCCGCTCGCTGCGCAACCTCGAAGCCTCGGCCCGCGAATGCGGCTACCTCAAGGGTCTCGCCCTCTTCCTCGGCGAAGATGACGTCGCCGACATCCGCGACGACAACCTGCTGATCCTGATCACCGGCAGCCAGGGCGAGGAACGCAGCGCGCTGGCCCGCGTCGCCATGGACATCCACCCCCGCGTTGAACTCGGCGAGGACGACACCGTGATCTTCTCCAGCCGCGTCATCCCCGGCAATGAACGCGCCATCGGCACGGTGCAGGACAACCTGGTCCGCCGCGGCGTCCACCTGCTGACCGACGGCGAACACCGCCTGCACGTCTCCGGCCACCCCGCCCGAGACGAGCTCAAGCGCATGTACGAACTCGTGCGCCCGCGCTTCACCATCCCGGTGCACGGCGAATGGCGCCACCTCTCCGCCCACGCCGACCTCGCCCAGCAACTCGGCGTCAAGCCCATCCTGATCGAGGACGGCGACATCCTCTCCCTGTCGCCCGGCCGCCCGGAAGTCACCGACAGAGCCCCCGTCGGCCGCCTCGCCGTCGACGGCAACCGCCTCGTGCCCCTCCAGGGCGGCGTCATGGGTGCGCGCCGCCGCATGCTGTTCAACGGCGTCGCCATCGCCTCGCTCGCCGTGGACGCCGCCGGCAAGCTGCTCGGCACCCCCCGCTTCTCCGCCCCCGGCCTGTTCGAGCCCGAAGACCCCGAGGCCGCGCGCATTGCCGGCGAACTCGCGAACGCCCTGGCCGACCTCCCCCAGGGCCTGCGCCGCGACGACACCGCCCTGGTCGAGGCCGCCAAGACCGCGCTGCGCAAATCCCTGGGCCGCCGCCTGCAAAAACGCCCCCTGGTGGACATCCATCTCCTGAGGGTCTGACCCATGAGCCCGCTGACCGGTCTTGCGATCTACTTCGTGCTCTGGTGGCTGGTGCTGTTCGCCGTGCTCCCCTTCGGCACCCGCCCCGTCGCCGATCCCGATTCGCAAACCGGCTGGCGCGGCGCGCCCGCCAAGCCGCAACTCGCCAAGAAGGCGCTAGCCACCACCCTGGTAACCGCCATCATCTGGGGCCTGCTTTACGTCGCCATCACCAGCGAATTCCTCAGCTTCCGCGACGGCATCCTCGCACTGCCCTAATTTTGTGCACACGAGGCAGCTCACGCCCAAGGGCGCGTCAAAAGACGCCCGAATGACGAAAAAACAGTCGAATATCCGTAAATTTATCGTAGACGCCAGGGATCAACGATAAAATCATTACGGCGAGGAAGAGGCCTTGCCCCTTCCTGCCGTGTGACTGGCGTTTCCTCCCCAAACTTGGCCCGCTGCGCTGCCATGCGCGCGGGCCTTCTTTTTTTCTAAGGGAGCATGACCAAAGAGTCACGTAGTTTTGTGCGCCAAATCAACGAGCCACGACATTTATTTTCGCCAAACTCGTTGTGCACCGCACAATATTGCGCGAACCCCAGCGCCCTGGCCTCCGAACCCCCCACACGCTAGGCTCACTCCCCAAACCGATACCGGACCCAAACCCCAAATGCGCCTGTCCCGCAGCTTCATCCCCACCCTCAAGGAAAACCCGTCCGAGGCCCAGATCGCCTCGCACCGGCTCATGCTGCGCGCCGGCCTGGTCCGCCAAACCGCCGCCGGCATTTACGCCTGGCTCCCCGCCGGCTGGCGCGTCCTGCAAAACATCGAACAAATCGTCCGCGAGGAACAGGACGCCTCAGGCGCCCAGGAAATCCTCATGCCGACCATGCAATCCGCCGACCTCTGGCGCCAATCCGGCCGCTACGACGGCTACGGCCAGGAAATGCTCCGCCTGAAAGACCGCCACGACCGCGACATGCTCTTCGGCCCCACCAACGAGGAAATGGTCACCGACATCTTCCGCCAAGGCATCAAGTCCTATCGCGAACTGCCGCAAAACCTCTACCACATCCAATGGAAATTCCGCGACGAAGTCCGCCCCCGCTTCGGCGTCATGCGCGGCCGCGAATTCCTCATGAAAGACGCCTACAGCTTCGACATCGACCACGCCGGCGCCGTCATCGCCTACCGCAAGATGATGCTCGCCTACATGCGCACCTTCGCCCGCCTCGGCGTCCAAGCCATCCCCATGGCCGCCGACACCGGCCCCATCGGCGGTGACCTCAGCCACGAATTCATCATCCTCGCCCCCACCGGCGAATCCCAGGTCTACTTCGACGCCGCCTTCGAAAAGATCGACATCTCCACCGCCCGCTACAGCTTCAACTCAGACCAGGACCTCGCCGACTTCTACACCACCATGACCACCCCCTACG
>CAXNGD010000324.1:0-3584 GCA_964201575.1 Acetobacterales bacterium
CGCCTGATTTTCCGCACCCCAGAGCGTAGTCTCCACGAAATCGTCGGCTCCGGCGACCGTCGCGGACAATGCCAGGAGAAGGATTTCAACCAGCGGATGCAGCACTTTCGCAGGCTGTCGCGGATCTTCGAGAGCGGCAAAATGGGCAATGATCGAACGCGAAAGGGGCTCGGCCATCGGAACCTCGCACAGTGAGGTCCTCTTTGAATCGTACTTCCGGCCGCGCCGGAATCTCCCCTACATCAGTTCAAGCGATTGCCCTGTCGGCGTAATACCAACCGCCCTAGCTTCTGACACACGCCCACTGCCTATGTCCGATGGATGCGATCCGCATTGGGTCTTCCGCGAGGAAGTTCCATGCGTCTTTGTATGCTTGGACGATGGCGTCGTAGCTGAGTGCGCCAGATTGGTGATCGTGATCGCCGTGCCCATGACCGCCCTCAACGCCGCGAATCGCAGCCAGAGACGAGGGCATCAGAGAATGCCACCGTTGGAAACAGCCGAGAGTCCGAGGTTGGGGCGGTTGGTATAACACCGTCGCTTGCCCCAAGGAGAGCCCCGTGCCGCACGCTGTGGACCGCCGCCTGGAAACCGCCACCCGCCTGGCGACGCAAGCGGGCCGCCTCGCCCTGTCGTTGGCGCCACCGCCCGGTGCGGCGATGGCCAGCATGAAGGGCCACCAGGACTGGCTGACTGAGGCGGATGGGGCCGTCGAGGCGCTGCTGAAACGCGAACTCCTGGCGGCCTTCCCCGAAGATGGGTTCCAGGGCGAGGAGACCGGCACCGGCCAGGCGGGCAAGTTGACCTGGGTGGTGGATCCGATCGACGGGACCTCGAACTTCGCCCGTGGGGCCGCGCGCTGGTGCGTCTCGGTCGGGCTGCTCGAAGGCGGGCAGGCGCTCGCCGGGGTGCTGGTTGCTCCGGCACTCGGCGAGACCTTCGCGGCACGGCAGGGGGGTGGGGCGAGGCTGAACGGGGTGGCGATCCGGGCTTCGGCGACCACCGAGCTGTCGCGCGGCATGGTCGAGTGCGGCTGGTCGCCGCGGCGGGCGAATGAGGCGTTCCATCGGTTGGCGCAGGACGTGATGGCGGCCGGGGCGATGCTGCGCGCCGGGGGGTCGGGCGCGATGGGGTTGGCCGATGTGGCGGCGGGGCGGATCGACGGGTATGTCGAGCTGCATATCAATCTGTGGGACGTGGCCGGCGCCCTGTGCATCCTGTCCGAGGCGGGGGCGGAGGTCTCGCCGTTCACGTCGGGAAACGGGTTGACCGAGGGCAATCCGATCTGTGCCGCGGCCCCCGGTGTGGCTGTGGCCTTGCGGGCGATTGCCGGGTTCTGATGAATCCGCTGCAGCGCCGGCTGGCGCTCACGCTCGGCTTCACCCAGCTGCTGGCCTGGGGGACCACGTACTACATTCCGGCGACCATGGCTGGTCCGGTGGCGGCGGATTTCGGCGTTTCGCGCACCTGGGTGTTCGGGGCGTTCTCCTGGGCGGTGCTGATCGCCGGGTTCTGTGCGCCGGCGATCGGGCGCTATATCGACCGGCATGGCGGCAAGCCGGTGCTGGCGGCAGGGCAGGTGGTCACGGCGGCCGGGCTGCTGGTGCTGGCGGGCGCGCCGAGCGTGGTGTGGTGGTATGTGGGCTGGACCATCCTGGGCGTTGGCATGGCGTTGGCGCTTTACGACACGGCGTTCTCGACCATCGGGCGGTTGCTGGGGGCCGAGGCGCGGCCGGCGATGACCGGGGTGACCTTGCTGGCGGGGTTCGGGGGGACGCTGGGGTTTCCGATGGGGACCTGGCTGGCGGCGCATTGGGGGTGGCGGTACGCGATCCTGTTGTATGCCGGCATTGCGATCTTCGTGATCCTGCCGGTGATGCTGTGGCGGATTCCGCGCGCCGGGCCGGCGCCGGCGGCGGTGCCGCGGCCGGCAGGGGATGCCGAGGTGCCCGGCCGGCTGCGGCTATTGTTCGTGTTGCTGGCGACATTCTTCACCTTGCGGGCGGCGATCGGGGCGATTGTCACGTTGCACCTGTTGCTGTTGTTGACCGGGGTTGGGCTGACCACCGACGAGGCGGTGCTGTGCGCGATGGTGATCGGGCCGGCGCAGGTGGCCAGCCGGATGGTGGAGTGGCGGCTGGCGAAGTTCCTGACGCCGATGACCTCGACCTGGATCGGGGCGGTGATGCTGCCGGTGGGCGTTTTGCTGTTGCTGGCAGGGGCGCCGGCGGTGGTGTTTGCGGTCTGTTACGGCATCAGCAACGGGATCCTGACGATCACCCGAGGGGTGCTGCCGATGCATGTGTTCGGGCCGCGCGGCTATGCCACGCTGATGGGGCGGATGGCGCTGCCGAGCCAGATGGCGCAGGCGTTGATGCCGACGCTGGTGGCGCCGCTGTTGGAGTTCGTGCCGGCGCAGACGGCGCTGGGGGCGATGGGGCTGGTGGCCGGCCTGGCGATGCTGTGTCTGATTCCGGTGGGGCGGCGATAGACCGGCGGCATGGTTCGGTGCAGGATCGGGGCCTCAGCACAGGGAGACGAAAATGTCGGTCATCACGATCTATGGCATGCCGCAGTCGCGTGCCGCGCGGGTGCTTTGGATGGCGCGCGAATTGGGCGTTGAGCACGTCAACGATCCGGTGCATTTCCAGAAGACCAAGGAGCCGCGGCGTTGGCGAATGCCAATCCGAACCAGCGGATTCCGGCCGTGATGGATGGCAATTTCTCGCTGTTCGAGTCGTTGGCGATCAACATGTACCTGGCGAAGAAATACGGCGCCGGGACCGCCTTTGAATCGCCGTCGCTGGAGCATGAGGCGCTGGTGACGCAGTGGAGCTTCTGGGCGATGACCGAGGTGGAGAAGCCGCTGCTGGGGCTGCTGATGTCGGCGTTTGGGCGCAGCGATGGCAAGGAGAGCGAGCACACGGCCGCGCTGCAGCGGCCGTTGAAGGTGCTGAACGATCATCTGGCCGGGCGGGCCTGGATGGTGGGGACGGTCTTCTCGACGGCGGATTTGAACGTGGCGGCGGTGCTGTCCTGGGCGATTCCGGGCAAGGTCGACATGTCGGCTTTCCCGCGGGTGGCGGAATGGCTGGGGCGGTGCACGGCGCGGCCGGCGTACAAGGGCTGATTATATTTTGATAACGTAACGAAATCGAAGCAGTTGCGCAACCCCCCGGGAAGGGGGGTTGGCGCGAGCTTCGACATCGTTCGGCCAAGCGGGGGCAGGGGCGCCGGCCGTCATCGGCGCGCCGGGCGTTGCCGGCTTGCGGCCAGGACCGTCGCGCCGGACGGAGTCCGGGCGCGATGGCGCGCGGCCGGCGCCGAGTCCGACGCGCAATGCGCGGACGTGGTGCGCGCCGGGCCCGAGGGGCCGGTGCGGGAGCAGGATGAGTTCGCAGGCGCTGGTGCGTTACAAGACCAATGATTACTCGGGGCCGGTCGCCTATGGTCACCGGGATGTCTGGGTGCGCGGCTATGTGGATCAGATCGTCATCGGCTGCGGCGCAGATATCATAGCGCGCCATCCCCGGTGCTACGGGTCCGAGGAACTGGTTTTCAACCCGGTGCACTATCTGCCTCTG
>CAXNGD010000325.1:0-3573 GCA_964201575.1 Acetobacterales bacterium
TCCTCGCCGAAGACCCAATGCGGATCGCATCCATCGGACATAGGCAGTGGGCGTGTGTCAGAAGCTAGGGCGGTTGGTATAATACCAATCCTCCGAATGTTTGCCTCATCCAGGCAAGAAAGACTGGGCTCCGCCCAGACCCGCCAGGGGCCGAGCCCCTGGACCTCAATTTTATGAAAAATAATGGGGTCTGGGGCCCTCGGCCCCAGCGGGTCGAGGGCGGAGCCCTCGCCTTACTTTCTCTTCCGATCAGTCAATCATTTCGCCGGTTGGTATAAGGGAGAATCCTCGGCGCGGTCCCGCTATGCGCCGAGGTAGCGCTGCGCCATCCCCTGATCCGCGTCGAGCGCCGCCGGCGTGCCGGTCCAGACCGTGCGGCCCTTCTCGATGATCACCATCCGGTCGGCCAGGCCGCGCAGCGCCGCGAGATGCTTGTCGACCACCAGGATCGACTGGCCGTACGATTTCAGCGCGCCAAGACAGGCCCAGATCTCGCCGCGCACCAGCGGCGCCAGCCCCTCGGTCGCCTCGTCCAGCACCAGCAGCCGCGGGTTGGTCATCAGCGCGCGGCCGATCGCCAGCATCTGCTGCTCGCCGCCCGACAGCGTCGCCGCAAGCTGCCCGGCGCGTTCCGCCAGGCGCGGGAACAGGGCATGGATCCGCGTCACATCCCACGGCCCAGGCCGGGCGGTGGCCACAAGGTTCTCGCGCACCGTCAGGGTGGGAAACACCTGCCGCCCCTCCGGCACCAGCCCGATGCCAAGCCGCGCGATCGCATGGGACGGCAGGACCGTCAGGTCATGGCCGCGAAACCGGATCACCCCCCTGCCCCGCATCAAGCCGAGCAGGCAGCGTATCGTCGTGGTCTTGCCCATGCCGTTGCGCCCCATCAGGCTGACCACCTCGCCCTCGGCAACGCCGAGGCTGAGATCGAACAGCACCTGGCTGTGGCTATACGCCGCCTGCAATCCCTCGATCGCCAGCATCACGGCTGACCCAGATAGGCGTCGCGCACCAGCGCATCCGCACGGATCGCCGCCGGCGGACCGCTGGCAATCGCACGCCCGGCCAGCAACACGGTGATCCGGTCGGCCAACGCGAACACGGCATCCATGTCGTGCTCGACCAGCAAGATGCCCAACTCCCCCTTCAGCCCCGCAAGCAGCGCAGTCATCGCCACGGACTCGCTCGGGCCAAGCCCGGCCATCGGCTCGTCCAGCAACAACAACCGCGGGCGCGTGGCCAGCGCCATCGCCAGTTCAAGCTGCCGCCGCTCGCCATGGCTGAGATCCTCCGCCGGCACCCCCGCCCGGTCCCCAAGCCCCACCCGCTCCAACATCGCCATCGCCGGGCCAGTCAGCGCGGGGTCGCCAGCCGCCCGACGCCAGAAGCGAAAGGAATGGCCCTGGCGAACCTGCTCGACCAGCGCGACATTCGCCAAGGCGCTGGCCTGCATCAGCACCTGGGTGATCTGGAACGACCTTGTCATGCCCAGGCGAACCCGCGCGGCCGCCGGCCGGCGAGTAACATCACTCCCATCCAGACGAATGCTGCCGGCATCCGGAACCAGCTCACCGCAAAGCAGGCCAATCACTGTCGTCTTCCCCGCACCATTCGGACCAATCAGCGCATGGATCTCCCCGGCATCCAGGCTGAGGTCGAGCCCATCCGTCGCGGTGACACCGCCAAACCGCTTGGACAGGCCGCGTATCTCCAACAGCGCTGTCATCGTCCGCCCAACGCCCCCCACACCCCGCGCCGGGCAAGCAGGACAACGCCAACCAGGATCGGCCCAAGCACGATCTGCCAATGCTCGGTCCATTGCGCCAGCACGCTGTGCAACAGCACCATCGCCGCCGCCCCGAACACCGCCCCCCACAGCGAGCCGAGCCCGCCCAGCACCACCATGACCATCAACTCGCCGGACATCGTCCAGTGCAACAAATCCGGGCTGGCAAAGCGGAACAGATTGACATGCAGCGCCCCGGCCAGCCCCGCGATCGCCGCCGCGATGATGAAGGCAGCGAGCTTGTAGCGGAACGGCGCCAGCCCGATCGCCTGCATCCGCCGCTCGTTCTGCCGGATCCCGTCCAGCACCGCCCCAAACCGGCTGGCCAACAACTGGCGCAGCAGCAACAGCACCAGGACAAGACACGCAACACAGACATAGTAGAACGCCACATCATCGCGCGGCGCGATACCCGGCAAGGCATTGCGCCGCCGCATCGAAAGCCCGTCATCGCCGCCATAGGCCTTCAGCGCGATGAACAGGAAGAAGAACATCTGCGCAAAAGCCAGCGTGATCATGATGAACGAGATCCCGCTGGTCCGCAGGCAAAGCGCCCCGATCACCACCGCCAGCAAGGCGGGCACCAGGATCGCCATCGGCCAGGCGAACCACGCCTGCGTGACCCATGCCGGCAACCCCCCAGCCGCCGCATGCGCCGACAGGATCGCCACCGTATAACCGCCAAGCCCAAGCCACGCCGCATGGCCAAAGCTCGGCAACCCGGTCCGTCCCATCAACAGGTCCAGCGACGCCGCCGCCATCGCCATGATCGCCACCTGGCTGCCCAGGGTGATGAAATCCGGCCGCCCGACCGCCCCCGCCACCAGCGGCAACCCCGCCAGCAGCGCCGCCGCCAGCCCAAGCACAACCCTCTGGCGCGGCGTCTCAACCATGCGCCGGAAACAACCCGCGCGGCCGCCACAGCAACACCGCGGCCATCAGGATGAAGATCGCCATCGACGACAACCCCGCCCCCAGCGCATCCGCATCGCTCGCCGCCATAACCCCGCGCAGCGTCATCGGCAGGAAGGCGCGCGTCATCGTATCCACCATCCCAACCAGCAACGCGCCGGCCAGCGCCCCCCGCACCGAGCCAAGCCCGCCAATGACGATGACCACAAACGTCGTGATCAGGATGCGCTCCCCCATCCCCACCTGCACCGCCAGCAGCGGCCCGGTCAACGCCCCGGCCAGCCCCGCCAACAGCGCCCCCAGACCAAACACGCCAGTGAACAACAACCCGATCCGCACCCCCAGCGCCCCCACCAACTCCCGATTGGTGGCCCCAGCACGAACCAGCATGCCAATGCGCGTATGCGCAATCAGCACATACAGCCCCCCGGCCACCGCAAGCCCGGTCCCGATGATCGCCAGCCGATAAACCGGATACGGCACCCCCGGCACAATCTCGACCGACCCCGAAAGCCAGGCCGGCGGCCCCGCCATCAACGGCTGGCGGCCAAACACCAACGCCACCGCCTCATTGCAGAACAGGATCACCCCGAACGTCGCCAACACCTGGTCCAGATGCTCGCGCGCATACAACCGCCGCAGGATCGCCGCCTCCAGCACCATGCCCAACACCGCAGCAGACGTAACCCCCGCCGCGATACCCGCCAGGAAAGACCCGGTCCGCACCTGCACCCAGGCCGCCGCATAGGCGCCGATCATGTACAGCGAGCCATGCGCGAGGTTGATCAGCCCCATGGTCCCGAACACAAGCGTCAGCCCGGCCGCCATCAGAAACAGCATGACGCCGAATTGCAGGCCGTTCAGCAATTGTT
>CAXNGD010000326.1:0-3561 GCA_964201575.1 Acetobacterales bacterium
CTTCCACGGCGTCGCCACCGACAACCTGCCCAACTACCTTAGCTGGCGACGAACCATCGAAGCGTTCGCAAACGCTGCCTCCCCAGAGGCATGGATCAGGGCAGCAGCAGGCTTGGGGCCGTATCAACAGAGTTCAACATAAGAGCGAAGTTTTTTGGTTCTTTTTTTCAAAAAAGAACCCTTCCTTGTTCTAAACCTTGACGATCCACCCTCTCACCCAACCCGGTTCTCCCTTACCCAGGCCATATGCTCCCGCGCGTGGAACAGGGTGAAGCTCTCGGCGCGCCGGTCGCCGCCGAACCGGCGAATACGCCGCTCGGTCACCTTTTCCAGCACGGCCAGCAACTCCTCCGCCGCCTCCACATCACACACCGCACAGGCATGGTTGAACGCGGCCAACACCTTGTCGGCCACCCGCATCCCATCGCGATACTCCGCCGGCGGCACCGCAGCCGAGGGCAAGACCTGCGGCGATACTTCCGGCTTCAACAAAATGTCTCGCATGGGTGCTCCCTCGTGCTGGCATGCAAATCGGCGACACGTCCAATTTTGCGCACCAAACCTTGCCAGCCGGTAAACGCAGCAGGGATCTTCTCGCGCGAACTGGGCTCCCATCGTCCAGCAAGGAAGCAGTTCTTTTTCGAAAAAAAGAACCAAAAAATTTTTATCCGATAAGCTCCGGCGTCTCGATTGAGGGCAAACTGGGTGGATGAAAGTTTTTGCTTCTTTTTTCAAAAAGAAGTGCTTGCTTTCTTCTCACAGCCTAAGCTGCGCCGCCATATCCTCGATATCCGCGGCCACGATGTCCCAATCGCTGTCGGCCACGTAATCGCGCTTCTGCAGCGGCCCGTACTCCGTCACCCGCGGCCAGAACGCCGTGCGCAGCCCACACGCGCGGGCCGCGGCAAGGTCGCCGTTATGCGCCGCCGCCATCATCACCTCGCCGGGCTTCAGCCCCAGGATGCGCGCCGTGCCGAGATAGGTCTCGGGGTCCGGCTTGTAGTGCCCGAACAACTCGGTCGAGCAGATCATGTCCCACGGAATCCCCGCCGCCTTGGCCATGTTGACCAACAGCGCCACATTGCCATTGGACAGCGGCCCGATGATGTAGCGCCGCCGCAACCGCGTCAGCCCCCCCACCGCATCCGGCCACGGCTTCAGCCGGTGCCAGCCGCGATTGACATGGTCCAGATCCGCTTCGCTGAGCCCGTTGATGCCGAACTGCACCACCAGCTTGTCCAGCGTCGCGCGATGCAAATCATCCAGGATGGTCCACGGCAATTCGCCGCGCCGCACCCGGTCCATCGACGGCGCATAGGCCGCGCGCCAGGCATCCACCAACCCCGCCCAATCCCCGCCAATGCCACGCGACACCGCCCAGCCGCCGAGATCGGCGATCAGGCTGCCGCGCCAATCCACCACCGAGCCGAAGGTGTCGAACACGATCGCCTTGACATCGGCGAGGTCGGGGCGCGGGAGCAAGGATGAGGATGACATGACGCTACTTTCTCCCCAGAAGCCGCCGACGGCAAGCGACGCTATCGCTGCCCGCCGCCGCTCCCCGGGGTCGACGGCACCGGGCGCGGCACCGGCGCGTCCGCCCCCCCGCCCGGCGAGCCCTCGAAGATCCCGCGCAGGAACCCCGGCGTCACCGCCGAGAGCGGGTTCACCCGGACCGAGGGATCGTCGAACGACCCCTTCAACCCGTAAGACATGGCGAACAGCCCGCCACCCGCCTCCGGGCTGACCAGCTTGCCCAGAAGCGGCACCCGGCCCAGCAGCGAATTGATGAAATAGGCCGGCACCACGGTGCCCTGGATGTCGAACAGCCGCCGCGCCATGTCCACCCGCCCCTTCGCGGTGATCCCCAGCGAAGCACTGAACGCTCGCGCATCGACGAAATCGATCGTATCGCCGGTATAGCGGAATGGCGCCACCAGCCGGCTGAACCGCAAATCCAGCCCGCTGAACGCCTCGATCGCCCCCACCACGGTGATCGCCTGCAGAAGCTTGCCGATCGCCGGGGCGTTGCGCATGCCAAAATCGGTGATCTCCGCCGTGCCGGACAGCGGATGCTCCGGCCGCGCATCGTCATAGCTGCCGCTCATGACAAGCTTGCCGCCGCGCATGTCGTCGTTGACATCCAGCACCGCCAGCAGCCCACCGGCATCCTGGGCGGTGATCGTCATGCTGCGCTGGTTCGGCAGCCCCGATGGCAGGATCGACAACTCGAACGCCCCGGTGCCGGCCCGCCCGGTGACCCGGGCATTGCGGGTGATCAAGCCGTCATTGTCGCTGCGCGCCAGCACCGCGGTCAGCACCCGCCGCGGCCCCAGCACCAGCCGGTCCACCCGCAATTCGGCGTTCCAGGCGGGTCCGGGCACCTCCGCACCCGGCTTGGCCGCCGCCTCCTGGCGCGCCATCTCGCCGCTGATGTCCAGGCTCGGCCCGCTCAGCCGCACCATCCATGGCTGCCCGCCCCCCTCGGCGCGCGGCCACAGGATCTCGCCCTGCACATCGATCCCCGGCGCCAGCGCCGCCCGCCCCAGCCGCAGCCGCCGCGCCCCGTTCGCCGGCCAGTCGAGCGCTGCCTGCACCGCGATCCCCTCGCCATCGATGCGCAACCGCTCGATCCCGGCGAAGCGCTCGCGGTCGAGCACAATCATCGCCTCGCCCAACGCCGCCCGCCCCACCGGCTTGCCCCAGTTCAGCCGCTCCGCCTTCAGCCCCAGCCGTCCGAGATCAGCCCGCACCGCCAGTTCCGTGCGCCCGCTGCGCCGCCCCACCATCTCCAGCCTGACCCCCGCCGCCCCCTCCAGCGCCAGCTCCGCCATGTCCAGCCCGAACGCCACCAGCTGTGCGGCATCCGGCGTCCCGCTCACCGTCACCTTCTGGATCACCTGCTGCGGCCGGCCATCGGTGAAATCCATCTCCACCGCCACCTGCGACACCACCCCGGCCAGCGTCGCCGTCCCGCGCGCCTGCAACCCGTCATTGCCGGCCTCGAAGCTCAGCGTCCCGTTCGTCAGGTCCCGCCCCGCCGCGATCCCGCCCAGGTTCAACCCCACCAGCTTGCCGGTCGCGGACAGCCGCACATCATCGAACGTCACGTCGTTCTCCAGCGGCAGCGCGGTCACCGTCACCCGCCCTTCCGCCCGCCCAGACGGGTTGCGGATCGTCACCGGCCGCCGGCTCAACAGATTGGTCCGCGGATGGTTCAGCACCCCGATCAGCTCCGCCACCGGCCCGGCAAGATCGACACCGACGTTGATATACTGGTCCCGCCGGTCCAGCCCGGTCAGCGTCACCCGCCCGCCGGTCAGCGCAATCCCCCCCTGGCGGCCGCCCACCAACGCGATCTCGATCTCATCCGCCGACACGAAGGACAGCCGCGCCGAAACCCCCTCCGCCGGCGGCACCGGCCGCAACCAGTGCACCGCCATGTCCCGCGCCTCGACCGAGCCGCTCACCCCCGTCACCTCCCCGTCCGACAGATCCGCCGCCGCCATCGCCGACAGGCTCAGCCGCAGGTCATACGCCGTCCCCGCGGTGATGTTCTCG
>CAXNGD010000327.1:0-3545 GCA_964201575.1 Acetobacterales bacterium
GATGAGAACATCTATCCAAAGGCAATCCGCGTCAGCGACCAGGAGATGGCGACCCTCAACATCGCCACCAACACGTGGCACCCTGAGTGGAACTACACCATCAGCCCAAGGTCATCAGACCGAAGCGAAATTTGTTGAGCGTAGCCTAAGGACATTACGATCCGGCGCTGGGTTCAGATGCAGTTCGCTTTAGCATGGCACCCGGCGCCCGGCCATCCGCACGCGGCTGCTCCAGCCGGCTCGCCGGCGGGCCGTGCACCGTGCGTGCCCGGGCGAGGAACGCCGCGACCATACGTCGCACGGTCTCATGAAACACCGGGCCGATCGCCAGCTGCAACAGCTTGCTGCGAAACTCGAAATCGACATGGAAATAGACCTGGCAACCGCCCTCCCCTGGCTCAAAGCGCCATTGATTGGCCAGATACCGAAACGGGCCATTCTCATAGCGCACATCGATACGGCCGGGCCGGTCCAGCAAGACGCAGCTGGTGAAGCTCTCGCGGAAGGGGCCAAAGCCGATGGTCATGTCGGCCACCATCTCGGTCTCGCTGCGCGACCGCACCCGGGCACCCACACACCACGGCAGAAACTCCGGATACCGCCCAACATCCGCCACCAGGTCGAAAATCTGCTCGGGCCGGTAGGGAACCGTCCGTGTTTCGGTGTGCCGCGGCATACGATCAGCGCGCCACCACGACCCTGCCGGCGCGCGCCGCTCGCAGCCGGGCGAAATCCTCATCGGCATGATACGAACTGCGCGTCAGCGGCGTCGCCGACACGAGCAAAAAACCCCGGGCGCGTGCCATGGCGGCATAGTCCTCGAACGCCTCCGGCGTCACGAACTCCGCCACCGCCGCGTGCTTCACCGTCGGCTGGAGGTACTGGCCAAGGGTCAGGAAATCCACATCGGCAATGCGCAGATCATCCATCACCTGGAGGATTTCCGGCTTCGCCTCCCCCAGCCCGACCATCAGGCCGGATTTGGTGAAGATGGTCGGGTCATGCCGCTTGACTTGGTCCAGCAGCCGCAGCGACTGGTAATAGCGCGCGCCGGGCCGAATGGTCGGATACAGCCGCGGCACGGTCTCCAGATTGTGATTGAACACATCGGGGCGGGCCTCGGCCACGATCTCCATACCGCCGGGCTTGCGCAGGAAATCGGGCGTCAGAACCTCGATCGTGGTCCCCGGCGCCGCGGCGCGGATGGCGCGGATCACTGCAGCGAAATGCCCTGCCCCGCCATCGGCCAGGTCGTCGCGATCCACCGAAGTGATCACCACATGGCGCAGGCCCAGCTTCGCCACCGCATCAGCCACCCGGTTTGGCTCGTCCGCATCCAGCGCCTCAGGCATCCCGGTGCGCACATTGCAGAACGAACAGGCGCGCGTGCAGGTGTCGCCCATGATCATCATGGTGGCGTGGCGCTGCGACCAGCACTCGCCGATATTCGGGCAGGCCGCCTCCTCACAGACCGTGGTCAGCCGGTTCGCGCGCATCAGCTCGCGCGTCTCGTGGTACACGGGATGGTTCGGCGCCTTGACCCGGATCCAGGCCGGTTTGCGCTGGATCGGATTATCGGGCCGGCCAGCCTTCTCGGGATGCCGGGGAAGGGCGCTACGGTGATCGATGACGAGCCGGGTGGTTGTCATGGCTTAGAAGTGGATGGCCCGCCCGAAGGCGTCAAGCACCGCCTCGTGCATGGTTTCGCTGATGGTGGGATGCGGGAACACGGTATGCATCAATTCCGCCTCCGTCGTCTCCAGCGTGCGGCCGATGGCGTAGCCCTGGATCATCTCGGTGACCTCCGCGCCGATCATGTGCGCGCCGAGCAACTCGCCGGTCTTGGCATCGAAGATCGTCTTCACCAGCCCCTCGGGCTCGCCCAGCGCGATCGCCTTGCCGTTGCCGATGAAGGGGAATTTTCCGACCCGGATCTCGCGCCCGGCCGCCTTCGCCGCCGCCTCCGTCATGCCCACGCTCGCCACCTGCGGCCAGCAATAGGTGCAGCCGGGGATATTGCCGGCATTCAGCGGATGCACGCCCGCGACTCCGGCGATCTTCTCCACTGTGATCACGCCCTCATGGCTGGCCTTGTGCGCCAGCCATGGCGGGCCGGCCAGGTCGCCGATGGCATACACCCCGGGCTCGCCGGTGCGGCACCACTCGTCGATCACCACATGCGCCCGGTCCACCTTCACCCCGGTCTCCTCCAGCCCGAGCCCCTCGACATTGCCGACAATGCCGACCGCCGATATCACCCGCGCGACCGTGATCTCCTGGCTCTTGCCGCCCTGCTCCACCGTGACGGTCACGCTGTCTGCGCCCTTCTTCACGCCCTTCACGGTGGCGCCGGTCATGATCTTCATGCCCTGCTTCTCGAACGCCTTGCGCGCAAAGGCGGAAATCTCGGCATCCTCGACCGGCAGCACCCGGTCCATCACCTCGACCACCGTCACTTCCGCCCCCATGGTGCGGTAGAAGCTGGCGAACTCGATGCCGATCGCGCCGGAGCCGATCACCAGCAGCGATTTCGGCATGGCGGCGGGCACCATCGCCTCGCGATAGCTCCAGATCAGCTTGCCATCCGCCTCGATCCCCGGCAGCGCCCGCGCCCGCGCCCCGGTCGCCAGGATGATATGCGGCGCCTTCAGCGTCGCCACCGCCTTGCCGTCCGCTTCCACCGCCACCGTGTGCTTGCCGGCCAGCCGGCCGCTGCCCATCACCACGGTCACCTTGTTCTTGCGCAGCAGGTGGGTGACACCGCCGGACAACTGCTTGGCCACCCCGCGCGACCGCTTCACGATAGCATCGAGGTCAAAGCGGATATTGTCCGCCGCCAGCCCGTAGGCCGCCAGATTGTGCAGCGTGTGGAAAATCTCCGACGTGCGCAGCAGCGCCTTGGTCGGGATGCAGCCCCAATTGAGGCAGATGCCGCCAATTGCCTCGCGCTCCACCACCGCCGCCTTCATGCCAAGCTGCGCCGCGCGGATCGCCGCGACATAGCCGCCCGGCCCGCCGCCTAGCACAATCAGGTCAAACTGCTGGTCGGCCATGATGGATCCTTTCGCGCCCACCGGCGCCGCAAACCGCTAGATGAAGTCAAGCACGCGAAAGGCATCGATCAGCCGGCCGCACAGCGACATGAACGCCGTTGCTAGCCCGAATGCCAGCACGACCAGGCTCAGCCCAAGTTCCGGCATGCCGATGAGCAGGCCGGCCGCCACAGAGCCGGCCGACGTCTGGAGCAGGATCGTCACCGGTCGCTGCGCCTCCAGCCAAGGACTGCAAGGCGGCATCCCCTACCGTCCCGCCACCCGCGCCAGCGTCTCGCCCTGCAGCCGCTGCACCGTCCAATCCTCCATCCCCACCGCCCCCAGCGCGCGATAGAACGCAATTGACGGCGCATTCCAATCCAGCACCGACCATTCCATCCGCGCACAACCCTGGTCCAGCGCCCGCGACGCAAGCTCGCGAAAAATCGCCTTGCCGATCCCGCGCCCGCGATGCTCGGCCATCAGGAAGATGTCCTCCAGGTACAACCCCGG
>CAXNGD010000328.1:0-3537 GCA_964201575.1 Acetobacterales bacterium
CATGGTGGCCGCCAGCCTCAACGACCGCCCCAGGAAAACGCTCGACTACGCCACTCCAGGCGAGCAATTTGCCAGCCTTCTCGCTGCCGCAGCCGCGGCAGGAAACACGCCCCCCGGCGACGTTCGCTCCCAAACTTGAATCCGCCGCCTTTTTGTTCACAAAAAGAAGAATCTTGCTTTCCTGCCGCCTGACGCTGCGGGTGCGCTCTTGCCAGAGCGGCGGCGGGCCGGTTGAGTGGCGCGATCCCTGACAACGGAGCTTGTTGGATATGGCCACTGCACGCCTTGCCGTCGACATTGGCGGGACTTTCACCGATTTGGCCCTGGAGGATGGGGGGCGGCGGACGACGGTGAAGGTGCTGACGACGCCGGCCGCGCCGGAGCAGGGGGTGATGGCGGGGGTGCAGGCGATCCTGGCGGCGGCGGGGCTGGGGGCGGGGGATGTGGCGATCGTGATCCATGGCACGACGCTGGCGACGAATGCGATCATTGAGCGCAAGGGGGCGAAGACGGCGCTGGTGACGACGCAGGGGTTTCGCGATGTGCTGGCGATGGGGAATGAGAGCCGGTACGACCAGTATGATCTGAATATTACGCTGCCGGAGCCTTTGGTCCCTAGGCATTTGCGGCTTTCGGTGGCGGAGCGGCTGGATAATACCGGGAAGGTGTTGCTGCCGCTGGATGAGGCGGGGGTGCGGGCGCTGGTGCCGGTTTTGCGGCGCGAGGGGGTGCAGAGCGTGGCGGTGGGGTTCCTGCATAGCTTCGTGAATGGGGCGCATGAGCGGCGGGCGCGGGAGATTTTGGAGGCGGGGCTGCCGGGGGTTGGGGTTTCGATTTCCAGCGAGGTTTCGCCGGAGATGCGGGAGTGGGAGCGGTTTTCGACGACGGCGGCGAATGCGTATGTGCAGCCGTTGATGGCCAGTTATCTGGGGCGGTTGGCCGGCGAGTTGACGGGGGCGGGGGTGGCGGCGCCGGTGTTCCTGATGCTGTCGGGGGGCGGGCTTACGACGATTGAGACGGCGTGCCGGTTTCCGATCCGGCTGGTGGAGAGCGGGCCGGCGGGGGGGGCGATCTTCTCGGCGCATGTGGCGCGGGAGTGCGGGCTTTCGAGCGTGCTGTCGTTTGATATGGGGGGGACGACGGCGAAGATCTGTCTGATCGATGATGGGCGGCCGCAGACTTCGCGGAGTTTCGAGGTGGCACGGGTGGGGCGGTTTCGGCGGGGGTCGGGGCTGCCGCTGCGGATTCCGGTGATTGAGATGGTGGAGATCGGGGCGGGGGGCGGGAGCCTGGCGCAGGTGGATGGGTTGGGGCGGATTGGGGTTGGGCCGGAGAGTGCGGGGGCGATGCCGGGGCCGGCTTGTTATGGGCGCGGTGGGGTTCGGCCGGCGGTGACGGATGCGAATTTGGCGCTGGGGCGGTACGAGGCTGCGCGGTTTGCGGGGGGGACGATGGTGTTGGATGGGAGGGCGGCGCTGGGAGCTTTGGCCGAGCATGTTGGCGGGAAGCTGGGGCTTTCGGCGGAGATGGCGGGGTTGGCGGTTGTGGAGATGGTGGATGAGAACATGGCCAACGCGGCGCGGGTGCATGCGATTGAATCGGGCAAGAGTTATGATGGGCGCACGATGATTGCGTTTGGGGGTGGGGGGCCGGTGCATGGGTATCGGGTGGCGGAGAAGATCGGGATTGACCGGGTTTTGGTGCCGAGCGGGGCGGGGGTTGGGAGTGCGATCGGGTTTTTGCGGGCGCCGGTTGGGTATGAGGTGGTGCGGAGTTTGTATCAGCGGTTTCGGTCGTTTGATGTGGGGGCGGTGAATGGGCTGTTGGACGACATGGTGCGGGAGGCGGAGGAGGTTGTGGCGGCGGGGAGCTTTGGGGCGGCGGTGACGCAGAGCCGGTTCGCGTTCATGCGGTATGTGGGGCAGGGGCATGAGATCCCGGTTCCGCTGCCGGCGCGGACGCTGGTGGCGGCGGATGTGGCGGCGATCCGGGCAGCGTATGATGCGGAGTATAGTCGGTTTTATGATCGGCCGGTGCCGGGGTCCGATGTTGAGATCATGAGTTTTTCCGTGGCTGTGGCGACGGTTGGCGAGACGTCGGGCGGGGCGGCGATGGCGCCGCAGCGGTCTTGGCCGGTGGCGGGGCGGCGGCAGCTTGTGCGCGATAGCGTGAGCGGGGAGGTGGCGGAGTGGGCGGTGTTTGATCGGGCGGAGCTGGTGGCGGGGGCGATGATTTCTGGGCCGGCGATTGTGGCGGAGGATGAGACTTCGACGCTGGTGGGGCCGGGGTGGTCGGCTTCGGTGAATGGGTTTGGGTATCTTGAGCTGGTGCGGGGGGCACGCTGATGTCGGGTGAGCAGATGGCGGCGATCCAGCGGCAGATCATGTGGAATCGGCTGATCGCGGTGGTGGAGGAGCAGGCGCAGATCATGATCCGGACTGCGTTCTCGACGACGGTGCGGGAGGCGGGGGATTTGTCGGCGGGGATCTTTGATCTGCAGGGGCGGATGATGGCCCAGGCGGTGACGGGGACGCCGGGGCATGTGAATTCGATGGCGGAGAGTGTGGGGCATTTCCTGGCGAAGTTTCCGGCGGCGGGGATGAAGCCGGGGGATCACTACATCACCAATGATCCCTGGTTGGGGACGGGGCATCTGCATGATCTGACGGTGATTACGCCGGCTTTTCGGAATGGGGCGATTGTCGGGGTGTTTGCCAATACGGCGCATGTGATCGATGTGGGCGGGCTGGGGATGGGGCCGGAGGGGCGGTCGGTCTTTGAGGAGGGGTTGTATATTCCGATTGTGAAGTGTTTTGACCAGGGGGTGGCGAACGAGACGTTCTTTGATTTCATCCGGTGGGGGTCGCGGTTGCCGGTGGAGTTGGAGGGGGATGTGTATTCGCTGTGCGCGTGTAACGACGCGGGGGCGAAGCGGTTGGTGGAGATGATGGACGAGTTTGCGATGGATAGTTTGGATCCGTTGGCTTCGTTCATTTTCGAGGCGTCCTTGCGGGCGACGGTGGCGGAGATTGGCAAGCTGGGGAAAGGGACTTTCTCTTCGGAGATCAGTTCGGATGGGTATGACGAGCCGGTGACTTTGCGTGGGGCGATGACGATCCTGGATGACGCGATCGAGGTGGATTTCGCGGGGACGTCCGGGTTGTCGCAGCGGGGGATCAATGTGCCGCCGGCTTATACGCGGGCCTATGCGTGTTTTGGGATCAAGGTGGTGGTGGCGCCGGAGATTCCGAATAACTGGGCGAGTTTGGCGCCGTTTCGGATGGTGATTCCGGAGGGGTGTATTTTGAATGCGCCGCGGCCCTATCCGGTGAGTGTAAGGCATGTGATTGGGCATTTGTTGCCGGACCTGGTGATGGGGTGTTTGCACCAGGTGGTGCCGGATCGGGTGGCGGCGGAGGGGGCTTCGTGTTTGTGGAATCCGCCGATGCGTGGGGGGGCGAGCGTGTCCGGGCAGGCGCGGGGGAATCGGCCGGTGGTGAGTGATTTTGAGATTATTACTTTCAATTCGGGGGGGAC
>CAXNGD010000329.1:0-3513 GCA_964201575.1 Acetobacterales bacterium
GAAGACGATGAGTGCGCCAGATTGGTGATCGTGATCGCCGTGCCCATGACCGCCCTCAACGCCGCGAATCGCAGCCAGAGACGAGGGAATCAGAGAATGCCACCGTTGGAAACAGCCGAGAGTCCGAGGTTGGGGCGGTTGGTATTACATCGCTTGGTTTGAAATATTCGCATGGGAGTCGCGTGGTCCCAAAGTGTTCAAGACGTTTCCGCCTGAAATCTTCGCGCCAACCGTTGACATGGCGGCCAACCAAGGCGTCTATAACGCCTTCCTGGCAGTTGGACTTGTTTGGTCACTCTTGATCAAGGAAGAACATTGGCAGTTTAAAGTCGCAGTGTGCTTCTTGAGTTTCGTCGCATTGGCGGGTGTCGCAGCGGCTGTGACCACTGCGACCAGAACAGGCTTGCCTCAACTCGTACCGGCAAGTGTGGCGCTGGCGCTTCTGATTCTCTCCAGGCGGAAGACCGAGTCTTCCTAGAGCGCATTCGCTATCGGCTGAGCTGTTTCTACAGCTCGATCTCCTCGGTCTCTCGCAGTACCGGACGGGAACCCGGTTGGCTGTTTCGCGGAAGCTGCTGCGGGTGCGCGGCGGCCGGCGCAATCGGTCCCAAGAGCACGATCGTTACAGCAAGGATTGGCGGAATTGTGCCAATCCCGGTTGATCATTTCTCAAACGGAGAAAAGTTTTTTTGCTTCTTTTTTTTAAAAAAGAAGATGCTTCCTTACGCGGGCAAGACCCGCCCACGGCAGGACCCGAAGCCGATTGAGGTGGCGCCTGGGCGGTGGGCGCGGGCGTGGAGGGCCAGTTCGTCGCCGTCTTCGAGGAATTTTCGGACCTCGCCGTTTGGCAGGGTGAGGGGTTCGTGGCCGCCGCGGGTGATTTCCATCAGGGCGCCCCAGCCGGTGGGTTCCGGGCTGGAGATGGTGCCGGTGCCGAAGAGGTCGCCGGGGTGGAGGTCGCAGCCGTTGGAGGCGTGGTGGGCGACCATCTGGGCGGGGGTCCAGTAGAGGTCGAGCGCGTTACGGAGGGAGAGGCGGGCGGGGGGTTTTCCCCCGGCGCGCATTTTGGCGGTGTGGATGGCGACTTCGAGTTCGAGGTCGAGCGCGCCGTGGGCCTGGTCCTGGGGGTCGAAAAGGTGGGGCAGCGGGGCGGGGTCGCCGTTGGGCCTGGGTGGTTGGGCGGTTCGGAAGGGGGCGAGGGCTTCCGGCGTTATCACCCATGGGGAGATGGACGTTTGAAAATTCTTGGCCAGGAAGGGGCCGAGTGGTTGGGATTCCCAGGATTGGATGTCGCGGGCGGACCAGTCGTTCAGGAGGCAGTAGCCGGCGATGTGCTGCGCGGCTTCGGCAATGGGGATGGGGTGGCCTGGGGTGTTGCCCCCTGTTGCATTGCCGGGGCCGATCCAGATGCCCATTTCGAGTTCGTAGTCGAGGTTGCGGCAGGGGCCGTAGGTTGGGGCGGCTTCGTCGGGGAGTTTGCGTTGGCCGTTCGGGCGGGTGAGGGGGGCGGGGGAGGGGCGGACCGAGGAGGCGCGGCCGTGATAGGCGACGGGGACGTATTTGTAGTCCGGCATCAGGGGATTGTCCGGGCGGAAGAGCAGGCCGCCGTTTCTGGCGTGGTGGATGCCGGCGTAGAAATCGGTGTAGTGCCGATGGCGGCGGGCAGATGCAGGGTGCAGGCGTTGGCTTGGAAGAGCAGGGGTTCCAGGACGGCCCGGGCGGGGCTGGCTTCGCGCAGGAGGGCGAAGAGCTGGGCGCGCAGTGCTTGGCGGGCGGGGGCGCCGAGGGCGAAGAGGCCGTTCAGGGTTTCGCCTGTTGCAGCCACGGCTTTTGCGGCGTCCGCGGTGAGCAGGCCGGCGGCGAGGGTGGCGGGGAGGTCGAGGATGGTGTCACCGATTGCGACCCCTGCCCGCCTGGTGCCGCCGGCGGGCGCGAAGATGCCGAGGGGGAGGTTCCGGAGCGGGAAGTCGGCGTGGCCGTTGGCGCTGGGGACCCAGGATTGGCGGGCGGGGTTGTGGGTTTCGTCGATCATGGCGCGAACCTTTTGCCCAGTCCGTTCCAGGCAGCGTCGTAATTCGACTGGCGCTGCGGGCTGGCCATGGCGAATTCTGTGGGGTGTAGGACGGCGGCGGTTTCGAACATGAAGGCCAGGGCGCCGTCGATCTTGTGCGGGGTGAGGGGGGCGGCTTCGGCGCGGGCGGTGGTTGTGGCGTCTGGGCCGTGGGCGGACATCATGGGGTGGAGGCTGAAGCCGCCGGGCGAAAAACCTTCGGCCTTGCCATCATAGACGCCGGTGATCAGGCCCATGCATTCGTTCATCACGTTGCGGTGGAACCAGGGCGGGCGGAAGGTGTTTTCGGCGACCAGCCAGCGCGGGGGGAAGATCACGAAGTCCAGGTTGGCGCGGCCGGGGGTGTCGGTGGGGGCGGTGAGGACGGTGAAGATCGAGGGGTCCGGGTGGTCGAAGCTGACGGTGCCGATGGCGTTGAAATTGGCCAGATCGTATTTGTAGGGGGCGAGGTTGCCGTGCCAGGCGACGACGTCCAGGGGCGAGTGGTCCAGCGTGGTGGACCATAGGGTGCCGAGGTATTTCTGGACGATCTCGGTGGGTTCGTTGCGGTCTTCGAACCAGGCGGTGGGGGTGAGAAAGTCGCGCGGGTTGGCCAGGCCGTTGGCGCCGATGGGGCCGAGGTCCGGAAGCCTTAAGACGGCGCCGTGATTTTCGGCGAGGTAGCCGCGGGCGGTGCCGTCCGGGAGGGTGACGCGCAGGCGGAGGCCGCGGGGGATGACGGCGATTTCGCCGGGGGCGATGGTGAGGCGGCCGAGTTCGGTTTCGAGCAGGAGGGCGCCTTGTTCGGGGACGAAGAGCATCTCGGCGTCGGCGTTGACGAAGATGCGCTGCATGGATTGGTTGGCGGCGTAAAGGTGGATGGTGACGCCGTGGTCATAGGCGCCGGTCGCGGTGGCGAACATGGTAGCGAGGCCGGCGAGGAAGTCGGTTTGGGTTTGCGGGAGGGGGAGCGGGTTCCAGCGCAGGCGGTTCGGGTTCGGGGGCGCGAGAGGGCCGGCCAGGGTGGGGTGGGCGACGCGGTCGTACGGCGGGTGGTTGGCGGAGGGGCGGATGCGGTAGAGCCAGGAGCGGCGGGCCTCGGCGCGGGGGACGGTGAATGGGGTGCCGGTGAGTTGCTCGGCATAGAGGCCGTGGGCGGGGCGCTGGGGGGAGTTTCGGCCTTGCGGGAGAGCACCGGGGACGGCCTCGGTGGCGAATTCGTTGCCGAAGCCGGATTGCAGGGGGGCGAGGGTGGGGGGCATGTCTGGGTTCCTCCGGCGGCTTGGGGATATCTTAGGGAAGGTGGAAAGAAGGGTCTCCTTTTTGTGAACAAAAAAGAAGCAAAAAAACTTTATACATTGGTGTTGGGCTAAGGCGGGCGAGTGGGGGTTGGCGCGGCGTAGTGAATGAAAATTTTTGGCTCTGTTCTCACTCTCTATGCATGGGCTATTCCGGCCTGATTA
>CAXNGD010000330.1:0-3441 GCA_964201575.1 Acetobacterales bacterium
TGCTGAGATGGCCAAACTCAACATCAGCCAAGCTGACTTCCACGGCGAGTGGAACTACACTTTTCAGCCGCGAAAACCAGATAATTGAAGCGACTATTCCGCATCAGGCCCCTACAGCACCGCTATATGGGCATCGAGGCCATGGCCGAGTTGCTCAACCCGCCCCAGACCAACGAAACACTCCAAATCCCACCCAAGGCAGCATGAGCTGTGGCCACCTCAAAAAACCGCAGCAATTTCCACCACGTTGACGGACGTGACCAATGTGAGGCTTGGCGGCAAGACTACAACGACCACCATCCGCACAGCTCCCTTGGCAATCAAACCCCACGGGAGCACGCTTTTGGCTCAGGGCGGGCATGCCCGCCCTGAGCCAAGAAGGCCGGTTTTTCTCATAAAGACCGGACCAAACAATGGGTGAGGCTCACTCGGGCAACCTTGCCCTATTGCGGGTGGATCACTTCAAGGGAGGCAGACCATTCGCGGCGGCGCCATGGGCGAGGCTGCTGACGCGGCAAGTGGCTGAAACGCGGCGACAAGGGCGCGGGTGTAGCTGTCGGTGGCGGCCCCGAGCACCGTGGCAGCGGGGCCGAGGGCGCGAATTTTGCCCTGGTGCAGGACGAGAATGTCGTCGGCCATTTCGGACACCACCGCGAGGTCGTGGCTGATGAAGAGATACGCAACGCCCTGGTCGCGTTGCAGGTCGCGCATCAGGTCAAGCACCTGGGCCTGGATGGTGACATCGAGGGCTGAGGTGATTTCGTCACAGACGATGAGGGCGGGTTCGGCGGCGAAGGCGCGGGCGATGGCGACGCGTTGTTGTTGGCCGCCCGAGAGTTCACCAGGCAGGCGGCGGTGCAGTTCGGCGCCAATGCCGATGCGGGCCAACAGAGCTTCGGCGCGGGAAGCTGCTTCGGGGCCGGCGAGGGCGTGGTAGATTGTGAATGCGCGGGCGACGAGGTCCAGCACGCGGTGGCGCGGGTTGAGCGAAGCGGCGGGGTCCTGGAAGATCATCTGGATGCCGCGTCGCAGGGTGGCCGGGCGGGTGCGGGCGGCGCCAGACAGGGGTGCGTGAGGCGCGCCGCCGATGGACAGTCGCATGGTGCCGGTGTGGCCGGCGAACAGACCCGCGACCAGGCCGCCGAGGGTCGACTTGCCGGAGCCGGATTCGCCGACCACGCCAAGGGTGCGGCCCGGGGCCAGGGTGAAGTCGATGTCCGCCAGCGCCGCGGCGATCGCCGGGCGCGGCAGGAAGGGAATGGTGCGCGGGGCAAGGTAGCGAAAGCCAAGGGCGGTCACGGTGAGCAAATCGGCAGGCGGGGTTGGCCGCGGCGGACGTGGCGCCAGGCGCGGCAATGCGGCGACCAGAGTTCGGGCGTAGTCGGCGCGCGGCTGTTCCAGCACCTGGGCGGAGGGGCCGCTTTCGACCACGCGTCCGGCTTGCATCACCAGAATGTCGCGGCAGGTGGCGGCGATGGTGCGAAGGTCATGGCTGACATAGACCAGCGCGCAGCCGGTGCGGGCCTGTTGCGCCTGGACCAGGGCGAGGACCTGGGCCTCGGTGGTCTTGTCGAGCGCGGTGGTGGGCTCGTCGAGCACCAACAGGTCTGGCTCGGCGGCGACGGCCGCGGCGATGACGGCACGCTGGCGCTGGCCGCCGGAGGCTTCGTGCGGGTAGCGCGCGGCCAGGGCGGCGGGGTCGGCGATCTGCATCGCGGCGAGCAGGTCGAGCGTGGCGGCGCGCAGGGCGCGGCCGCGCAGGCCGAGATGGCGGGCGAGCACCTCGTCAAGCTGGGCGCCGATGGTCAGATGCGGGGTGAGCGCCTGCAGCGGGTTCTGCGGCACCAGCGCGACGCGGGCGCCGCGCAGGCGGGTGCGCTCGGCGGGCGTGGCGGCGAGGATGTCGATGCCATCGAGCAGGATGCGGCCGCTGGCGAAGTGGCTGCCGGGGCGGCCATGGGCGAGCAGGGCGCGGGCAAGGGTGGATTTGCCGCAGCCGGATTCGCCCACGATGCCGAGCGCGCCGCCACGTTCGAGGACGAAGGAGACACCGTCGACGGCGCGGCGCTCCCCACCCATCGGGTCGCGGTAGGCGACGGCGAGGTCCTCAACGCGCAGCAGGGTCATGCGCCGGCGTCCCCGCGTAGGCCATAGGCGGCGGCGAAGCCGTCCACCGCGAAGTTCACCGCGACCACGAAGGAGGAGAGCAATGCGGCCGGGAACAGCAGCAGCCAGGGGTCGGTGAGGATCACAGTCATCGCCTCCTGCACCATCAGTCCCCAGTCCGGTGTCGGCGGACTGATACCGAGGCCGAGAAAGGACAGCGCGCTGATCCGCAGCACGGCGGCGGATATCCGCACTGGCGCCTCGACCGCCAGGATCGGCAGCAGGTTGGGCAACAACTCGCGCAGCAATACAACCAGGCGAGGCTCGCCGCGCAGTTCGGCGGCGCGCACGAAGTCCAGCGCCGCCAGCGCGATGGTGCGGGCGCGGACCACCCGCACCACGCCGGCGAAGTAGACCACGGCGACCACGGCGGCCAGCGCAGGCAGGCTCTTGCCGAGTGCCAGGACAAGGATGGAGATCAGCAGAAACTCCGGCACGGCCATCAGCGCATCGACCAGCCGGCTGACGGCCTCGTCGAGCGCGCCGCGCAGGTAGCCGCAAGCCAGCCCGACGATAGTGCCGGCGGCCAGCGCGCCGGCCACGCCCAGGGACGCGACCAGCAGCGCCACCTGGCCGCCGGAGACGATGCGGGAGAAGTAGTCGCGGCCGAGCAGGTCGGTGCCGAACCAGAATTCGGCGCCGGGCGGGGCGAGCGGGGCGTCGAGCATCGCCGATGTGTCGTACGGCGCCCAAAGTGGCGCCGTGGCGGCCATCAACAGGTGCAGCGCCACCACCAACGTGGCGATGCCGGTGGCGGGGCGGCGTAGGGCGCGCAGCAGGCGGTTGGGGCGGCGCGCCGGGGCCGGGGCTGCGAGCGAGGGAAGCTGCGCGAGGGCGTCAGGCATGGCTGCGCCGGCGCACGCGCGGATCCAGGGCCAGGATCATGAGGTCGGCGAACAGATTGCACAGCACGACGGCAGCGCCACCGAACAGCGCAATCGCCTGCACGGTGGGGATGTCGCGGGTGGAGATCGCCTGCACCAGCTCCTGGCCGATGCCGGGAAAGCCGAAGATGAACTCAATGACGATGCCGCCGGAAATCAGCCCCGAGATGAACTGTGCCGTGGCCGAGAGCATCGGCACCAGGGCGGTGGGCAGGGCATGGCGCACCACGACGCGCCACTCCGACGCCCCCGAGAGGCGCGCGCGTTCGCAGTAATCGCTGTCCAGCGCCTCGATCAGGGCGGCGCGCAGCAGGCGGTACTGGTAGGCGACGCCGCCGAGGATGAGGGTGGCGATCGGCAGGGCGATGACGCCGAGGATGTCGGCGGTCGG
>CAXNGD010000331.1:0-3427 GCA_964201575.1 Acetobacterales bacterium
CCACTCGGATATCCCCCGGCAGCCCCAGCACACGCTCAGCGATGATGTTCCGGAGAATCTCGTCCGTGCCGCCTGCTATGCGCGAGGCCGGCGCCCCGAGCAGCGCCTCCTGGAACATCGCGTTCATCGGCGCCAGGTCCTTGTTCATCACCATACCAGCGGATCCCAGCAGATCCATCCCGTAGCTGGCGATGTCCTGCAACTTGGCCGCGTTGACCAGCTTGCCGATCGAGGACTCCGGCCCCGGCGTCTGCCCGCGCGACAGCGCGGTCATGGTACGGAATCGCGTATACTTCAGCCCCTGGCTGCGAACATGCATATCGGCGATCTTCTCGCGCGCCGCCACGTTCTGCATCGCCGGCTCACCGTCCAGATCGATCTGCCGGCACAGATCCAGCAAATCCTCCACATCTGGCCGCGGCGTATCGCCAATCGCCAGGCGCTCATTCATCAGCGTGGTGAGCGAAACCCGCCACCCCTGCCCCACCGCGCCCAGGCGTTGGCTGTCGGGGATCTTCACATCGGTGAAGAACACCTCGTTGAAATGCGAAGCGCCGGAGGCCTGCTTGATCGGCCGTATCTCAATTCCTGGAGACTTCATGTCCAGGAAGAAGAACGTCAGCCCCATGTGCTTGGGAACGGTGGGATCGCTGCGCGTCACCATGATGCCGAAATCGGAAAACTGCGCGCCAGACGTCCAGATCTTCTGCCCGTTGATCGTCCAGGTATCGCCGTTCTTCTCGGCCCGCGTCCGCACCGCCGCCACATCTGATCCGCCGGAGGGCTCAGAGAACAGCTGGCACCAAACCTCCTCGCCGCGCAGTGCCGGACCCACGAAGCGCTTCAGCTGATCCGGCGTGGCATAGGCCATCATGGTCGGGATGCACATGCCCAGCCCGATCTCGAACACCCCGCGCGGAATGGCGTAGGCTTCCTCTTCCTGGTTGTAGATCACCTGAAAGATCGGCGCCGCCTCCCGCCCGCCCCAGGCCTTTGCCCACGTCAAGCCGACCAGCCCGGCCGCCGCCTTGGCCGCCTGGAACTTCTTCGCTCGTGCCAATTCTTCCGGCCCGACATTGCGCGAACGCGACGGCGGCGCCCCGCGTTTCTTGGGCTCGGCGTTGGTGGCCAGGAACGACTTCACCTCGGCGCGAAACGCGGCCTCTTCGGCGGTGTCATCAAAGTCCATCGCTGATCTCCTTAAGCTGCGTTACGGGATTCGAGCGCGCTGACCACACGGTCCTTCCACCAGGGATTGGACCCCAGTGTCAGCCCAAGCAGCTTGGCGCGACGATAATACAGATGGCAGTCCATTTCCCAGGTAAACCCGATGCCGCCATGGGTCTGGATGTTCTCCTTGGCCGCCAGCCAGGCCGCATCGGTAGCACTCACCCGCGCCGAAGCCGCGGCCAACGGCAACTCGCCGCCGCTGGCCGTCATCGCCCAGGCGCCGTAATATGCGTTCGACCGCGCCAGCTCGGTGGCCACATAGACATCGGCCAACTTGTGCTTGATCGCCTGGAACGACCCGATCGGCCGCCCAAACGCATGCCGCTCCATCGCAAACGCCACCGCGGTATCCAGGCACATCTGCGCCAGCCCCACCTGCTCGAACGCCGTCAGCACCGCCGCCCGGTCCAGCACCTGGTCCAACGCCGCCCAGCCATCGCCCGGCAACACCTCACACGGCACATTGTCGAACGTCAGCTTCGCCTGCTCGCGCGTCGGATCCACCGTCTCGAGCGCCTCCGGGTGCACGCCCGAAGCCCCCATCCGCACCAACGCCAGCACCACCCGGTCGCTGTCATCGCGCGCCGCCACAATCACGATGTCAGCAATCCCGCCATCCGGCACCGGCCACTTCACCCCAGAGAGCCGCCCGCCACTCACCCGCGCCATGATCCGCTTGGGGTTCGGATTGCCATTGCCCTCGGCCCAGGCCAGCGCCCCGATCACCTCGCCGGCCACCAGCTTGGGCAGCAACTCTTCTTTCTGTGCCTCGCTGCCGGCGATCAACAGCGCTTCAGTCGCCAGATACACCGACGACGAAAACGGCACCGGCGCCAGCGAACGGCCAAGCTCCTCGGCCAGTACGCACAGCCCGATATGCCCGAGCCCGGCGCCGCCATACTCCTCCGGCACCGCCGCCCCCAGCCATCCCATGGCGGCAATCTCCTGCCACATCGCCCGGTCGTACGGGGCCACCCCGTCCAGCACCTGGCGGATGCGCTTGGATGTCGAATGCTCGGTCAGAAACCGCCGAGCCTGATCGCGCAGCTGATGCTGCTCCTCGGAGAAATCGAAGTTCATGGCCGCTCCACCCCTGGCACCCGCTACGTTCCGGCGCGCTGGGACAAGCCTAGACTCATCGTGGCACGCGGGGCAAACTCCGCATGCTAGATGCCCCGGGATGCACCCGGGCGCACATCCCTGAGACGGTGAGGAAACGAAAATCATGGCGACATTCCTGGACGGCCGCGTGGCCATCGTGACCGGCGCTGGCCGCGGCATTGGCCGCGAACACGCCATCATGCTCGCCAAGTACGGCGCCCGCGTGGTGGTGAACGATCTCGGCGGTGGCACCGACGGCACGGGGCAGGACGAGACCCCGGCCCAGGAAGTTGTGCGCGTAATCAAGGAAGCCGGCGGCGAAGCGGTGGTGAACACCGAGAACGTGGCCGACTTCATGGGCTCCAAGCGCATGATCGACCAGGCTATCGACACCTGGGGCACACTGGACATCCTGATCAACAACGCCGGGATCCTGCGCGACCGCGTGCTAGCCAACATGATGGAAGAGGAGTGGGACGCGGTGATCGCCGTCCACCTCAAGGGCACCTTCGGCCCGTCGCGCCACGCCGCGACCTATTGGCGCAACAAGTCCAAGGACATCAACGGCCCCGTCAATGCCCGCATCATCAACACCTCGTCGGTGTCGGGCATTTACGGCAACACCGGCCAGACCAACTATGGCGCCGCCAAGGCCGGCATCGCCGCCTTCACCGTGATCGCCGCGCGTGAGCTGAAGCGCTATGGCGTCACCGTCAATGCGGTGGCCCCGGTCGCGCTGACCCGCATGACCGAGGGTCTGCGCGAGATGACCGAGGAGCAGAAGGCCGCCCGCAACCCGGCCCTGGTCTCGCCGGCGATCGTGTGGATGGCCAGCGCCGAAGCCAAGGACTTCACCGGCCGCATCGTGGAAGCCGGCGGCGGGCTGCTCGCCATCTCCGAAGGCTGGCATCGCGGCCCCGGCGCCGAGCCGATCAACGATCCCTCCAAGCTTGGCGCCACCATGATGGACCTCCAGGCCAAGGCGCGGAAGAACGCCGGCATGAACGGCATGGACCTCGACTGACCATGTCCACCACCACCGCGCGGAAAGAGCCTGGCACGGCACCGATGACCGGGGCGATGTACCCCGGCGAGC
>CAXNGD010000332.1:0-3422 GCA_964201575.1 Acetobacterales bacterium
GACATGGTGGCCGCCAGCCTCAACGACCGCCCCAGGAAAACGCTCGACTACGCCACTCCAGGCGAGCAATTTGCCAGCCTTCTCGCTGCCGCAGCCGCGGCAGGAAACACGCCCCCCGGCGACGTTCGCTCCCAAACTTGAATCCGCCACCCCATTCTTTTGGTGGGGGGCCCGATGAGCAACATTGAGCCCAGCGCAAGGTATTGGGATCAAAGGGCCTCCGGCCCTTTGCCGGCGGAGCCTTGCTTACTTTGCTCGCGCGAATCGCGGCCGCGGTGCTCCGGCGATCTCGGTGATCAGTTTGCGGGTGATGCCCTGGCCGAAGCTGACGAAATCTTCGACCTCCAGGGCGAAGCCGCCGAGGCCGCCGATGACGTTTTCGCGGAAATACTGGGTCAGGCCGCCGGGCGGGTTCACGTGGCTGGCGATCCACGGATTGGCGGCGCGGGGATCGTCGGGGTCGCTCAGGATCACCAGGGCATTGAGGGTGATGCCGGCCGCCACCGCCTCGTCGCGCGCCGCGGTGATCTCGCGGCCGCTGTTGTTGGTGCCGTCCCCACAGATGTCGATCACGTGGCGCGTGGCTTCGATGCCGGCGGCGGGGAGGTCGCGGGCGAGGGCGGCCATCGCGTGCTCGATGCCGGCGGAAATCGAGGTGCGGCCCCAGAAGGCGCGCGGGGCCGCCTTCACGCGCTGGGCGAAATCCTGGGCCGAGGCGGCGTCGTGCACGACGGTCCAGTCGACCAGGGTGCGGACCTCATGGGCGCCGGCATATTCGACATAGCGGATGGCGATCGCCGCCTGGGGCCCGCCGGTGATGGCGGCGAGGACGCGCGGGTCGGTCAGCGCGGTCGCGTAGCCCTCCTTCATCAGGGCGTATTCCTGGCCATCGACGCTGCGCGAGACGTCGGTCAGCAGGACGAGGGCGAGATCGACAGTCCGCTCCCCGGCGATGGTCGCGCGGGGGAGCAGCAGGGATGCGAGCAGGGCCAGGGTGGCGAACCAGCGCATGGACGTGAGCCTGCGCCGCCGTTGCCGCCCGGGGCAACAAGAATCGGATCGGGCTAGGCGCGGCCGCCGGTCATCGACAGCAATTCGGGGCTGACGCCCAGCCGTCCCAGGGCGCGTCGCCACTTGCTGTCATGGTCGGGATCGAACACTAGGCCGATATCCTCGGCGGTGAGCGCCACCGTGAGCCAGGCATTCTCCTGCATCTCGCGGTCGAGCTGGCCAGGGCCCCAGCCGGCATAGCCCAGTGCGAGCAGCCCCTGTTCGGGTCCGCCGCCCTCGGCGATGGCCTTGAGGATGTCCAGGCTGGCGGTCAGGGCCACGCGCTCATCCACTCGCAGGCTGCCATCGCCGGTCCAGTCGGTGGTGTGCAGCACGAAGCCGCGGCCATTGTCGACGGGACCGCCGGAATGCAGGCGGATGCTGCGCGCCGGTGGTAGCGGGGCCACGCCGAGGGTCTTGAGCAGCCCCTCGAAGCTCGGGCTGGCCAGCGGCTGGTTCAGCACGATGCCCATGGCGCCGTCCGCGGTGTGGGCGCACATGTAGATCACGGTTCGGGCGAAGCTGCTGCCGGCGAGGGACGGCATGGCGATCAGGGCCTGGCCGGTCAGCCAGGGTCCGGAGGCGCTTTTCTCGGGGGTCGGCGGGGGGGCCGGCGGAGGGGCGGGGGTGGATTTGCGTGCCATGACTTCCATGTTAGTGAGGTTGGGCCGCGGCGCAAGCGGCCCGGCGCCGACGGGTCATGGTGACTCCCGGCACGTCCAGGAGTAGGTAGGCGGCCATGCGCGGCGCGGATTGTCCGCCACGGCAGAACAACACGGGGCATAGGCCAGATGATCAAGGTAGGCGACCAGATTCCCTCGATGACCCTCAAGAAGGCGACGGCGGAAGGGCCGAAGCCGGTCACCACGGACGAGATGTTCAAGGGCCGCAAGGTGGTGATGTTCGCGGTGCCGGGGGCGTTCACGCCGACCTGCAGCGCCAAGCACCTGCCGGGCTATGTGCAGAATATCGCGGCACTCAAGGCCAAGGGCGTGGACGAGGTGGTGTGCATGGCGGTCAATGACGGCTTCGTCATGGGCGCCTGGGGCAAGGACCAGGGCGTGGGCGATGACATCACCATGCTGTCGGACGGCTCGGGCGCGCTGACAAAGGCGATGGGCCTGGAGCTGGACCTGATGGCCGGTGGGCTTGGCGTGCGCAGCCAGCGCTTCGCGCTGGTGGCGGTGGACGGCAAGGTGACGCACCTGGCGGTGGAAGCCGCCGGGCAGTTCGACGTCAGCCGCGCTGAGTCGGTGCTCGCGGCGCTGTAACCCGCTTGCCACTGCGGACGAACAGGAAGGGCGGCCGCGGGTAAGCGGCCGCCTTTCTAGTGAGGGTCCGCTGATGAATGTCGATGTCCGCCCTGCGCCGGCCTCGCCCGGTGCTGGCCATGCCGCACACAAGCTGGACCCGGCGAAGTTCCGCGACCCAGCGGTCACCGCGCGCGGCGAGGTGCGGGCCAGCGTGGCACTGCGCGGGCTGGAGACGCTGTGGTTCAACACCGGCACGCTGTGCAACCTGACCTGTGCCAATTGCTATATCGAGTCCTCGCCGAGCAATGACCGGCTGGCCTATCTGACGCTTGCCGAGGTGGCGGGATATCTGGACGAGATCGCGCGTGACGGGCACCCGACCCGGCTGATCGGCTTCACCGGGGGCGAGCCGTTCATGAACCCCGAGCTGCCGGAGATGCTGGAGCTGGTGCTGGCGCGCGGGTTCGATGTGCTGGTGCTGACCAATGCGATGCGGCCGATGGCCAAGGTGGCGGGGCGGCTGGCGCCGCTGGCGCGGTTTGGCCGGCGGTTGCAGATGCGGGTTTCGCTGGACCATCCGGACCCTGCGGTGCACGAGGCCGAGCGCGGGCGGGCGAGCTGGGCGCCGGCGGTGGCGGGGCTGCAATGGCTGGCGGCCAATGGCTTCGATGTCACGGTGGCCGGGCGGCTCGGCTTTGGGGACGGCGGGGAGGCGGGGTTGCGGGACGGGTTCGCGCGGCTGTTCGCCGAATTGGGGGTGGCGGTGGATGCCGGCGACCCGGCGCGGCTGGTGCTGTTCCCCGAGATGGACCCGGGCGCCGATGTGCCGGAGATCACCACCGCGTGCTGGGGCATCCTGGGCAAGGCGCCGGACAATGTGATGTGCGCCAGCGCGCGGATGGTGGTGAAGCATCGCGGGCGGGCGCCGAGTGTCGCGGCATGTACGCTGTTGCCGTACGACGCGCAGTTCGACCTGGGCGAAACGCTGGCGCAGGCCGGGCGGGCGGTGGCGCTGAACCACCCGCATTGCGCCCGGTTTTGTGTGTTGGGCGGGGCGGCGTGTAGCCAGTAATACCAGTCCCGGTTTCGGATAAGGAGCCACGAACGAATAAGCGATTC
>CAXNGD010000333.1:0-3409 GCA_964201575.1 Acetobacterales bacterium
TCCGGTGATCGGCAGGACGGCGCGGGGGGGGTTTTGGGACAGGATGAGCTGGAGGAAGCCGGGGATGGCGTTGGCCAGGCAGACGCCGAGCCAGGGGACGAGGCCGAGGAAGGCCGCGAAGATCAGGATTTCGGCCGCGTGCCAGCCGCCGGAGGCGAGCACCCGGGCCATGAGCCAGGTGAGCCCGGCGCTGCCGGCCAGGAGGATGGCGAAGAAGAGGGGACGGCCGGCGTGCATGGGGGAGCATTGCCGCAGAACGGGCGGAGTTGATAGAGCAATGGCATGATTCCTGCGTCGGTTGCGATCGTCCTGCCGTATCGTGAGTTCTTCGCCCCTGGGAGTGCGGGGGCGGTGGCGTTGCTGGTGCATGGGTTGGCGGCATGGCGGGACGGGTTCGCGCCGTTCGTGGTGGGGCCGCCGCCGCCGACGCCGGCGTTTGACGATGTGGCGTTTGAGGCGGCGCGGGCGACTTGGTGGCCGCCGGTGAACAGGGCGCGGCGCTATGGGCATGCGGTGGTTCGGGTGTTGCGGGGGCGGATGCGGGACAAGCGGGGGCCGGCGTTGATCGAGGTGCATAACCGGCCGGAGCTGGCGCTGTTTTTGGCGCGGCGGTTTGCGGGGGTGCCGGTGTCGCTGTTTCTGCACAACGATCCGCAGGGGATGCGCGCGGCGAAGACGGCGGGGGAGCGGGAGGCGTTGCTGGCGTCCTTGGCGATGGTGGCGTGTGCGTCGGGGTATTTGCGCGGGCGGTTGCTGGAGGGGGTTGGGGCGCCGGCGCGGGATCCGGTGGTGCTGCATAATTGGCTGGACTTGGCGGAGGTGCCGGAGTCGCCGCCGGAGCGGGAGAAAGTCGTGCTGTTTGCCGGGCGGGTGGTGCGGGACAAGGGGGTGGATACGTTTGTGAAGGCCTGCGGGGCGGCGTTGGCGGATTTGCCGGGGTGGCGGGCGGTGATGATCGGGGCGGACGGGTTCGGGCCGACGGCGCCGGAGACGCCTTGGCTGAAGGCGTTGCGGCCGATGGCGGCGGCGGCGGGAGTGGAGATGTGGGGGTATCGGCCGCATGGCGAGGTGCTGGCGGCGATGGCGCGGGCGGCGATCATCGTGGTGCCGAGCCGGTGGCCGGAGCCGTTTGGGTTGACGGCGCTGGAGGCGATGGCGGCGGGGGGGGCGCTGTTGTGCGCGCCGCGGGGGGGGTTGTCGGAGGTGTTTGGCGAGGCCGGGGTGGCGATCGATCCGGAGGACCCGGTGGCGTTGGCGGCGGTGATCCGAGGGTTGGCGGGGGATCCCGGCCGGATGGCGGCGCTGGGGGCGGCGGGGCGGGCGCGGGCGCAGTTGTTTGATCTCGGGGTTGCGGCGCAGCGGTTGGATGGGTTGCGGCGGCAGGTTCTGGCTGGCGTGGCGTGAGGCCGGTTGTGGCCGTTGTTTTGCCGCCCGGGGATGGGACCGGGGGCGTGGTGCGCGTGGTGGCGCAGCTGGTGGGGCAGGGCGGCCTGTTTGCGCCGGTGGTGCTGGGGCCGGCGGTGCTGGGGCCGGGGGGGGGGATTTGAGGGGCCTGGGTATCGGACAGTTCCGTTGGGATGGTGGCCGGGGACGGTGACGCGGCGGTATGCGCGGGCGGTGGCGCGGGTGTTGGGCAGCGTGGGTCCGGCGGTGATCGAGGTGCATGACGCGGTGGAGGTGGCGGCGCTGTTGGGCGGGATGTTCCGGCCGGTGCTGGTGGTGCTGATCCTGCACAGCGATCCGCAGGCGCAGCGGGCGGCGCGGGATGCGACGGCGCGGACCTATCTGTTGGCGCAGGTGACGCGGGTGGGGGCGGTGTCGGCCGCGTTGCGGGCGCGGATGTTGAAAGGGGTTCATCCGGCGATGCGGATGTGCGCGGTGTTGCCGTCGGCCGAGGGGCCTGGCGGGGTGGCGGGGCTGGGCGATGCGCTGGACGCGTTGCGGGCGGATGCGCGGGAGGCATGGTCGCGGAGGCTGGGCGGACCTATATAGACGGCAGAAAGCCCCCAAAGGAGCGAGAGACATGTCCGACGCCAAGACCGCCGCTTCAGGCGACCTGCTCCCCGCGCCTTCCGGCGCCCTGATCCCTGTGACAGTGCTGACCGGGTATCTCGGGGCGGGGAAGACGACGTTGCTGAACCGCATTCTGACAGAGAATCATGGCAAGAAATATGCCGTGGTGATCAATGAGTTTGGCGAGTTGGGGGTGGATAACGACCTGGTCGTGGATACCGACGAGGAAGTGTTCGAGATGAACAATGGCTGCATCTGCTGCACGGTGCGCGGCGACCTGATCCGCATTGTGGGCGGGTTGATGAAGCGGCGCGAGAAGTTTGACGGGATCATCATCGAGACCACCGGGCTGGCTCAGCCGGCGCCGGTGGCGCAGACGTTTTTTGTCGATGACGAGGTGCGGGCGCGGACCACGCTGGATGCCATTATCACCGTGGTGGACGCGAAGAACTTGCCGGCGCGGCTGGTGGATAGCAGCGAGGCGGAGGATCAGATCGCGTTTGCCGATGTCATTGTGCTGAACAAGATGGATTTGGTGACGGCGGAGGAGGCGGCGGCGGTGGAGGCGTCGATCCGGAAGATCAACAAGTTTGCCAAGATACATCATGCCACGAAGTCCAACGTGCCGATCGTGGAGTTGCTGAACCAGGGGGCGTTCGATCTGAACCGGGTTTTGGCGCATACGCCGGATTTTCTGACCGATGATGAGCATGAGCATAACGATGATATTGCCAGCATGAGCTTTGAGGTGGAGAAGCCGATCGATCCGGAGCGGTTCAATGCCTGGATCGGGGCGATCCTGGCGGAGCAGGGGGGGAACCTGCTGCGGACGAAGGGGATCCTGAGTTACGTGGGCGAGGATCGGCGGTTTGCGTTCCAGGCGGTGCATATGATTGCCGATGGGGATTTCATCGGGCCTTGGAAGGCGGGCGATCCGCGGGTGAGCCGGCTGGTGTTCATCGGGCGGAATCTGAACCGGCCGCAGCTTCGGCGCGGGTTTGAGTCTTGCCAGGCAGAGTAGGAAGGGAAGGCAGGGGGCCGAGTCCCCTGCACCCTCATGACTTAAGTAAAGGGGTCTGGGGCCGCCGGCCCCAGCGGGTTCTCCGTGGCGCGGCTTCGCGCCGCGACGGCAGAGCCCTGGTCTTTCTTTCGGGTGATTTATTGTCATGAGCCAAGCCATTTCGCCGGACCGTTTGCTGGAAGAGCGCGGCGTGACGCAGACGTTGGACGCGTTTGTGGTTGGGGTTGCCTATGACAAGTCCGGGACCTGTGCGTTTGCGCTGGGGGATGGGAGCCTGTGGATTGCGGCGAAGGGGCGGGATTGGATGCCGGTCAGTGCGCATCACGGGGCGGTGCTGGCGATGGTGGCGGATGGGCGGGTGGCGGGCTGGGTGAC
>CAXNGD010000334.1:0-3408 GCA_964201575.1 Acetobacterales bacterium
ACACCGTCCCGTCCGCCGTCTCCACCCGCCAAACCCCACCAACCCGCTCAATCGGCTGCGACCGCCGCCGAAACGCCACCACCGCCCCGCGCGCCCGCGCCAGCCGCAGATACCCCTGCAACAGCACATCCACATCAATGTCGTAATTCTCCGTCTCCAGCGCCGCCGCCGCCGCATACCCCGGCCGCACCGCCGGAATCATCTCACGCAACGCCGCCACCAAAATCTCGCGGACATTACCGCGCGTGCCCAGCATCTCCCGCAGCACCTCCACCTGGTCTTCCGGCACCGCGAAGGCCACCGGCCGCTCGCGCAGCACCGGGCTGTCCGCGAACCCCTCCGGCGGCCGGCTCAGGAACGCGAAGGACTCCCGCGCCAGCGTGCGCTCATACTCCGGCCCCCCATTGGCCACCCACAGCGCCGCCGACCGCCCGGAAGTATGGTACCCCGCCGCCTCCTCCGCCTCGATCAGCGCCACCCGTCGATCGAACGAGAGATGGTAGGCCGCCGTCGCCCCAGCGATTCCCCCGCCGATTACCAACGAATCGAACGACTCGCTCACCCGAATCGCCCTGGCCGAATCCCCTCAACGAGTCGTCCGCAGTCCCCAAGCCACTCCGACTCCCGCCCCGCCACCAGATCCGCCACCAACCGCCCCGCCGCCGGCGACGTCTGGATCCCATACCCCCCCTGCCCCACGCACCAGAAAAACCCCTCGGCATCCGGCGCAAACCCGAAACAGAGACTCCCATCCGGCGCAAACGTCCTAAGCCCGGCCCAACTCCGCTCCACCCGCCGCACCTCGATGTCCAGCATCTGCTGCATCCGATCCACCGCAATGGCCACATCCAGCTCATCCGGCTGCACATCATGCGCCCGGTCCGGCGTCTCATCCGCCGGCGAGATCATCAGCCGCGTCCGCGCCTCCGGCTTGCCGTACCAACTCTCCCGCGCCTCCATCAGCGCCGGCCAATCCGCCGGCTGCCAAGGTGCGGGATCAATGATCACCCCCGTCCGCCGCTTCGGCACCAGCCCCAACGGCCGCACCCCCGCCTGCCCCGCCACCTCATCCCCCCACGCACCCGCCGCATTCACCACCACCGGCGCCCGAAACCGCGCCCCGCCCACCACCTCAACCTCCCAAGCCCCCCCTCCTCCAGGAATGGCCCTACGCTCAATCCGCATCGTCCGGCTCCGCAACGCCATCACCCCGCCAAGCCGCCGCACCTGCGCCAAAAACCCCTGGTGCAACGCCGCCACATCCAGATCGAACGTCCCCCCCTCCACCAACGCCGCCACCACCGCCCCCTCCCGGATCGCCGGCACCATCTCCCGCGCCGCCGCCACCGAAATCCGCCGGATCCCCACCCCCGACTCCATCACCTCATCCGCCGCCGCCATATCCGCCGCCAGATACAAAACATCCCGCCCCGACCACAGCGTCGCCTCGGAAAACCCCGCCGGCGGCCCCTCGAAAAACCCCCGCGACGCCCCGGTCAAAGCCCGCACATCCGCCGGCCCATAATTCAGGATCCACAACGCCGCCGACCGCCCGGTCGTGTGATACCCCGCCGCCTCCTCCGCCTCGACCAGCACCACCCGCCGATCCGCCGCCAGAAACGCCGCCGCCGACGCCCCCGCGATCCCGCCGCCCACCACAATGCAATCCGTCACATGCGTATCCACGCCAATCCCCTTCAGAAAGAACTTCTTTTTGAAAAAAAGAAGCAAAAACTTTCATCCACTTGCGTCCCGCTAAACCTGGCGCAACCATGCCTTACGACCAGGAGGCGACCATGCCCGACACAGTGCTCCGCAGCGACCGCATCGTCACCCCCGAAGGCGTCATCGCCGCCGACATCGCCATCGAAAACGGCAAAATCGCCGGCGTCGAAAAACTCGGCTCCCTCACCGCCGCCCAAACCATCGACCTCACCGGCCGCATCGTCATGCCCGGCGGCATCGACCCCCATGTCCACTGCGACTGGCACATGCCCGCACCAGAAGGCGGCGAACCCCAGAAAACCCAGCCCGCCTCCGTCGTCTCCCGCGCCGCCATCCACGGCGGCACCACCATGATGATCGACTTCGCCCGCACCATCGACGGCCCCACCATCCAGGCCGCCATCGCCGCCCGCAACGCCGGCTGGGCCGGCGCCTGCCACGTCGATTACGCCTTCCACCTCATGGTCGAAGGCGACATCGCGCCCACCCACCTCACCGAACTCGCCCAAGCCATCCGCGACGGCCACCCCACCGTCAAAATCTTCACCACCGACATCACCCCCAACCGCCGCGGCCGCATGGTCGATTTCGGCGACATCTGGGAAGTCTTCCAGGTCATCGCCGCCAACCAGGGCCTCGGCGTCATCCACGCCGAAGACAACGACATCGTCATGCACATGTATGGCAAGCTGATCCGCGAAGGCCGCACCAGCTTCCACAACATGGCCGAAGTCCACAACGCGCTGTCCGAAGACCTCTCCTTCCGCCGCATCATCCGCCTGGCCGAATCCGTCCCCGGCACCGCGCTCTACATGCTGCACACCTCGGCGGCCTCAGGCGTCGCCGCCATCCGCGAAGCCCGCGCCAAAGGCATCCCCATCTACGGCGACTCCCTCCACCAGTACATGCTCTACACCGCCGAAGACTACAAACGCCCGAACGGCCAAATCTACCACACCTACCCCTCCCTCAAATCTCCCCAGGACCAGGCCGCCCTCTGGTCCGGCACGCTGGACGGCAGCATCAACTGCGTCGCCACCGACGAACTCTGCTGCACCCTGGCCCAGAAAACCCAAGGCATCTGCATCGACGACGTCACCGGCGGCAACTCCGGCGTCGAACCCCGCGTCGCCCTGATGTACACCGAAATGGTCGGCAAACGAGGCTACTCCCTCGAACAATTCACCAACCTGGTCAGCACCAACGCCGCCAAAATCCTCGGCCTATACCCAAGAAAAGGCGCCATAACCCCCGGCGCCGACGCCGACATCACCGCACTCGACCCAACCCGCCGCCGCACCATCACCGCCGCCGACCTGCACGAAACCGACTACACCCCCTGGGAAGGCTGGGACGCCCACGCCTGGCCCTGCCTCACCATGCTCCGCGGCAAAATCGTCATGCAAAACGGCATCCTCACCGGCTCCCTGGCCGACGGACAATGGATCCCCCGCAAAATAAACCCGGACATCATCGCCGCCCCAATGAAAATGTAGGTCGGATAAGCGAAGCGCCATCCGACTCTTCGTCAGCGAGAAAGACTCTTCTTTTTGTGAACAAAAAGAAGGGCGGATTCAAGTTTGGGAGCGAACGTCGCCGGGGGGCGTGTTTCCTGCCGCGGCTGCGGCAGCGAGAAGGCTGGCAAATTGCTCGCCTGGAGTGGCGTAGTCGAGCGTTTTCCTG
>CAXNGD010000335.1:0-3400 GCA_964201575.1 Acetobacterales bacterium
CGCGCGTCGGTGAGAACCCATCGGGACACCCTATCCTATAGGGCCTCCCGGCGGCGTTCGCTCCCAAACTTGAATCCGCCCTTCTTTTTGTTCACAAAAAGAAGATTCTTGCTTACCCGTTCTGCCGCGAAAGGCTGAGATAGCGCGCCGCCAGGGCGATATCCTCGGCGATGCGGGCGCGGCGTTCCTCGCTTTCCCATTCAACGCCCCAGAGCTCGGCCTGGTAGAGTTCGTCGAGCTGGGCGGCTTGGGTGGCGGCCGCGGCGCTGATGGCGCCTTCGGCGACGGCGAGGCCGAGGACAAGGCTGCCTGTGGCCGGCACAATCAGGCCGAGTGCGGCCAGTGCTGCGGTCGGCTGGGCGGCGATGGCGGTGGCCAGGGTGGCCAGGGCTTCCGGCGGCTGCGGCCGGTGCATGACGCCGGCGGTGGCCAGGAGGCGGGCGCCGTACTGCCGCTCGGCCCAGTCGAGCCAGGGTTGCCATTGTTCGGCCTGGCGCTGGACGAGGTCGTCAGGGTCGGTGGCGCGGTAGCATAGCAGGTCGGACTCGGCGTATCTCGCGAGTTCGCGGGCCACGGCGGCGGCGTTCGGGGCGACGCGTTCCTGGGCGGTGCCGGCCATGCGGGTCAGCGGGGTGTCGGAGAAGCTCATCCCGCCGCCCTTGGCACCGCCGGCGGCTTGCCACTCGGCGGCGATGGCCTGGGCCAGGGCGGGGTTTTCGAGGAGCAGCAGGGCGCCGCCAGGCAGGCGCATCGGCTTGCCGTCGAGCATGACCTGCCAGGCGGTGCCGACGGGAGCGGCGGTGGCATTGTCCCAGAAACGCTTCATCGCATGGCGGTCTTTCTTCAGCGCCGAGGGCGGGTGGGGTTCGGGGGCACCAGCGTGGGGCGGGTGTCGCGGCCGCTGGGGAACGGGCCTTCGCGACCGGCGCGGGCGAGGTCGAGCGCCGGTGGGCAGATATCCGGAGCGTCCGGGCGGGCCATCGCGACACCGTAGGCGGGGTCGGGCGTGTCGAGCGCCATACGAGGGGCGGCGAAGCTGCCTTCGAACCGGGAGGGGACGCTGATGGCCTGACCGGGGATGCGGACGGAGGAGCGGATGCGCATGGCGACCTCCTCGGCGGCGAGGTCGAAGCCGCCTTCGCCTTCGATCACGACACGGCCGCTTTCGAGCAGCATGGTGGCGATGCGGGTCTTGCCGCGATCAGCGTCCAGGCGCATGGCGAAGCAGCGCAGCCGGGCCAGGGTGCCCATCTGGGTGATCAGGTTCAGGGGGATGCGCGCCGCGCCCATGATGCCGGAGAGCGGATCGAACAGGAGGCGGCTGTCGATGTCGCCCTCGACGATGGCGGCACCGAGGCGGCCGGAGACGGTGGCGGCCAGCGCGCGCAGGGAGTCGCCTTCGGCGCTGAGGTCGGTGTCGAGTTCGAGATTGCCGAACACGTTGTCGCGCCGGCTGGAACTGGCGAGGAGCGGCTGGACAGGGATGCCGGGAATGGCGGCGCGCAGGCGCATCGGCGCGCGCGGATCGGCGGCGTCGATGTCGAGTTGCAGCGAGGCAGGGCCGGCGGGCAGGTCGGCAGTTACGGGACCGAGGGCGAGGCGACCTTGGTCCAGTCGCAGGGGCACGACCAGGCTTCGGTAGGCGAGGCCGGCGGCGCGGAGTTCCTCGACGGCGAGGGTGAGGTCGGCATCGGCCTGGCGCAGCAGGTCCAGGCGCAGCTTGTCGGCGGAGATGGTGCCGCGGTCATCCCAGGGGCGCGGCCGGAAAGGCGAGCGGCGGTGGATGAGGTCGATGGTGCCGACGGAGGGGCCGATCAGCTCGGTCAGGGCGTCGGCGTCGAGGCGGGCGCTGCTGATGCTGCCGCGCAGGGCCCAGCGCGGGGCATGGGTGAGCACGAGGTCGGCGGCGAGGTCGCCGTGGGAAGTGGTGATGGACAGGCTGCGCAGGGCGACGCCCTGGGCATAGCCGCCGGTTTCGGCATCGGCGAGGCGTCCGGCGAACTCGATGTTGCGCAGGGCGGGCAGGCGGTGGCCGACCAGGGGGGACATGAGTTCGAGGTCACGGATGCGGCCGGTAACAGCGAGGTCGAGCCCGGTGCGCGGGCCGACGGCGGCGATGGCGCCCTTCAGTGTGACGCTGGTCTGGCCGAGGTCGAGGGCGATGTCGACCGGGAAGGGCTCCGGCGTGTCGGCGCGTTCGGGGAGGAAGACGGCGAGCGGGCCGAGTGCCGCGCGCAGGCGCAGTGGCACGGCATTCAGCGTGCCGAGGATCTCGGCGCGGGCGGACTGGTCAAGGCCCGGCAGGTGGATTTCGGCGGTGTCGACCTTCAGGCCGGGAACCCAGGCGCTGAGGTCCGAGGCGCCGATCTGCAGGCGGGCGCCGGCGATGTCGGGGATGGTGCCGCCGGTATCGGCGATGCGGGCGGTCAGCGAGACGGTGCGCATCACCGGCAAGCGATAGGGGATCACGTTCGCCAGGGTGGAGGTGTCGGCGACCCAGGCATCGAGCTTGACCGCGTAACCCGCAAGGTCGAGCGGGCGGGCCAGGCCGCCGGCCACGGTCAGCTTGGCGCCTGGGGTCTCCAGGGAGAGGCGGATCGGCCAGGGTGTGGTGGCGGTGCGGTCCACAAGGCGGGCGATGGAGCCGAGGTGGCCGGTGGCGCTGAAGCGCTGCGGGCCGAAGGCGAGGTCGGCGGCGAGGGTGAGCAGGCCGCCGGTCTCGGCTTCGGACAGGGCGAGGCGGCGCAGGGTCACGGCGGTGCTGCGGCCGCTGCGGGCATCGGCGAAGCGGAGCCGGCCGTCCTTGATGTGCAGGTTGGGGAGGTGCAGGTTGGGCGGCTGGGCGAGCGACGGCGGGACAGCGGCGGTCGCCGGCGTGGTCTCGCCGGGCGGCGCCTGCCAGTTGCCCCGGCCATCGGCGTCGACAGCCAGATCGATCTCGGCGCCGGTCAGCACCAGGCGGTGGATCTCCGCCCGGCCGGTGATGAGCGAGAGCAGCGACAGCTCGGCTTCGGCACGGGCGATGCGGATCATGTCCGGCGGATCGGCGCCCGGCAGGTTGGCGATGGCGATGTCGTCCAGCGCGACGGTGGCGCCGAAATAGGAGGTGATCTCGAGCTTGCCGCCGATGCGCACCGGGCGGCCCGTGGCCTCGCGCAGGGCGATGATGGCGTCCTGGCGCATGGCTTCGGTGTCGATCAGAGCGCGGATCAGGCCGATGGCGCCACCGACCAGGATGGCGATGCCGAACAGCGCGAGCATGACGAAGCGCAGCCATGGGACAGGCGGCGGCGGGCGCTCACGCAATTCGGCCAGGGGGAAGGCCCCCTCGCCTGTTCGCTCGCCTGCGTTGCTGCGTCGCCGCCGGGCCATGCACCTGTTCTGTCTGGTTTGGTCTGTG
>CAXNGD010000336.1:0-3387 GCA_964201575.1 Acetobacterales bacterium
CCGCAGCCGCGGCAGGAAACACGCCCCCCGGCGACGTTCGCTCCCAAACTTGAATCCGCTAACCAAAAAACTTCTATCCGTTCGCTTTCCCAGGAGAGCACGCATTCAATGGATAAAGGCTTTTGCTTCTTTTTTCCAAAAGAAGCGCTTTCTTCCCTTCCCGGTCATGCCGGCAGCGCGCCAACCCACCCCAGAATAGCATCCGCCACCGCGCGCGGTTGTTCCGGGAACAGCGCGTGGCTGGCATTCTCGATCACCTGTGCCTGCACCCGCGGCCCGAACTCGGTCCGCAACTCATCCCATTTGTCACCCGGCTTGAACGGATCCAGGGCCGGGATCAGTTCCAGCATCGGCGCCACCCCGGCATGCCACCAATCCGATTGCTGCACCCCCTGTTTCTCGCGGCAGTCGATCTGCATCCGCTGGGTTGCGGGATGCCAACCATGCAGCCAGGGACTGGGGTCATGCCCTGGCGCGAAGAAGCCCAGACGCAACGCATCGAGCCGGTCCGCTTCGGGTGCGGTGAGGTTTCCCGCCCGTCGCGGCGTGGCGGCAATCTCTGGCGCATAGTGCCGCGCTGCTGCGGCGGCCAGCACCACCCCGCGGACCAGGGCGGGAAAATCCACCGCCGTCATGCGCGCCACGAAATGCCCGAACGCATGCCCCAGGATCACCGCGCGCCCGTCGCCTTCGGCCCGGATCACCGCGGCGATGTCGGCTGCCATGTCATGCAGACTGGCGCCCTCCATCTTTCCGCGCGAGGCGCCAATGCCGCGCGGCTGCGGCCGCAATACCGAAAGGCCGCCGGCCGACAGCATCGCCGCCACTTCGTCGAAATCCTCGTATCCGTCCCGCCCCAGCGACGGCAGCATGACCAATGCCGGCCCTGCTCCCTCGACGATTGTTTCGATTTCGGCGTCCGCGCCCTGGACCATCACCGTGCGCCGTGTCGCATGTGCCATGCCTGCCTCCCTGATCCGATGAGGCTATGCGATCCCGCGGAACTCCGCGAGGATGAGGGGTGACGAAATCCCCCGCCTCGCCATATCCGCTTGCCCTGCTGGCCGTTGCCGGCACTGGCGTGTTCATGGCCGCGGCCACTGGCATGACGCGCGCGCCGTTCCTGTTGCAGATGGCGATCGACCTGCGGGTGGACCTCGTGCTGATCTCCCACCTGTTGTCGTTCACCGCCACCGCCTGGGGCATCACGGCATTCTTCACCGGTCCGCTTGGCACATTGTTCGGACGCCGCCGCGTCCTGATGGGCGGGCAGGTCGTCATTGGCCTGTCGATGATCGGCGTGGCCCTGTCGGCAGAGTATTGGCAAGCGGTGATCTGGGTGACCGTCGGCGGTTCGGCGTGCGGGGCCTATATGGGCACGGTGTTCGGCGAGGTGGCGGACCGTGTGGTGGACGCGATGCGCGGCCGCGCCATGGGCTGGGTGATCGGTGGGCAGTCGTTGGCCTTGCTGCTCGGCGTTCCCGCCGCCAGCTGGGTTGGCAGTTTCGTGGGCTGGCGCGGGGTGAGCGTCGCCATCGCCGGCTGTAGCTTTGCCGTCGCGGTGGCGACGGTGCTGGTGTTTCCCGCCAGCCCGGCCCGTCCGGCGGCGGGCGGTGCGGGGGGCGGAATGGCGGCCGCACTGCGCCCGCGCATCCTCGCCTTGTTGGGGGCAAGCATCGCCGAGCGGACCTGCTTCGGCCTGGTGGCGACGTTCTTCGCCACCTACCTCCAGCTCGCCCACGGCTTTGGCCTGGCCGAACTGGCGTTGCCGTTGGCGCTGGTGGCCGGTGGTAATTTTCTGGGCAACATGCTGGGCGGCCGCTTGTCCGATGCCGTTCGGGACCGGGCGCTGCTGTATGCGGTGACCGCGATTGGCACCGGGGTGGTGGCGATCGCGCTGTTCGTGATGGCGCCGCCTGCGATGCCGGCGATCGCGCTTGCCACGCTCTATGGCCTGATCAACGGCATGAGCCGGCCGGCGCTGATCAGCCTGCTGGGCAGCGTGCCGGCAGAGGTGCGCGGGACGGTGCTGGGGATCAACATCACCTGCGCCAGCGTCGGCTGGGTCACTTCGGCGGTTGTTGGCGGAATGCTGGCTGCCAGCGGCAACTGGCCGATGCTGGGCTGGGTGGTGGCCGTTCTTGGTGCCGCCGGGGCCGGGTTGGGGCTGGCCGGACGGCGATAGCGGATCGGCACGCGGTCGAATCGGCCGGGCGCTCTGCGGTGGGAGGCTCAGTCCCATCGAGATGGAGTGCCCGCATGTTGCGTCGCCTGGTTGATCATCCGCTGACCGAACGCGTGGTCATTGCGCTGATCGTGCTGAATGCGATCACGCTGGGGCTTGAAACCAGCGCGTCGGCGATGGGGTCGATCATGATGTTGCTGATCCTGATCTTCTATGTGTTCGCGGTGATGGCCACCAAGCTGTTCGGCGAGACGCATGAGGAGACGTTCGGCAGCATTGGCGCCTCGATGCTGTCGCTGTTCCAGGTGATGACGCTGGATGCCTGGTCGGACGGGTTGATGCGGCCGATGCTGGAGAAGCATCCGCATGCCTAACTGTTCTTCATTCCGTTCGTGCTGGTCTCGGCCTTTATCGTGCTGAACCTGTTCATCGGCGTGGTGGTCAGCGCGCTGGAGACCGAGCGGGATGCGGATCGGATGCGGCGGCAGGAGGATGCCGAGACGCTGAGCGAGACGATCGGCAATGCGTCCGCCGATCTGGCGCGGGTGGCGACGGCGATGGAAGCTACCCGGCCAGACCGCCCGCCTGCTGGATGAAGCTGGCGATGTCCGCCACGCCCTGGCCGGCGCGGATGTTGGCGAAGATGTAAGGGCGGTCGCCGCGCATGCGTTTGCTGTCGCGGTCCATGACTTCCAGGCTGGCGCCGACATGGGGGGCGAGGTCGATCTTGTTGATCACCAGGAGGTCGCTGCGGGTGATGCCGGGGCCGCCTTTGTGGGGGATCTTGTCGCCGGCGGAGACGTCGATGACGTAGATCGTGATGTCCGCGAGTTCGGGGCTGAAGGTCGCGGCGAGGTTGTCGCCGCCGGATTCGATCAGGATGACGTCCAGGTTCGGGAAGCGGCGGCGCGGCTCGGGAGCATTCCTGGATGAGGCAATACGACCGCTCAAGATAATTGTCGCCGGGCATTGCTGAGCGCGCCGGACAAAAAATCCTTCTCCAGCGTCAGCTCTCCGATCTTCGCATGCAGCAGCTTCAAGTCGACCACAGGAACAGCATCGGCCGCCGCAGGACCAGAACCGAAGACCCCGGCTGCGCCCTCCTGCAACTGCGCCTTCCAGGCGGTGATCTGGTGCGGGTGCACGTCAAACAGCTTGGCCAGTTCGGCAAGCGTCTTCTCACCCTTGATCGCCGCCAACGC
>CAXNGD010000337.1:0-3371 GCA_964201575.1 Acetobacterales bacterium
TAGGTGGCGTCCCCGGCGGGATTCGAACCCACGGCCCCCAGATTAGGAATCTGGTGCTCTATCCTGCTGAGCTACGGAGACATCCTCCTCAATCTACCCCAACGCCGCTCAATCGTCATCTGAGCTATCTCGAGAGAAGTGGTTTCTCCCGCCCCACAGTTAATAGGGACACCTCGTAAGCGGACGATTTCCGCCAGAGAGGTGACAGATGGACAAGAGCACGAAGGTTGGAACGCGGCCGGGCGACGCGGAGCGACCGCAAGAGTCTGGCGCAGTGGCGCCCGGCCGCGGCGGCAGGATGTCGCGACCGCGCAAGATGGCGGCGGTGCTGCGGCTGCTGCGTGGGGAAGATCTTGATGGCGTCTCGCGCGGCCTGGGCGTGACGGCGGCAACGCTCGCCGGCTGGCGGGACGCCTTTCTCGCGGCCGGTGAAGCGGCGCTGACGACGAAGCCCGCCACCGGCGAGGCGCTGGAGAGCGACCGGCTGAAGGCCCGGCTCGGGGCGGCACTGATCGAGCGCGACCTGTTGAACGAGAAGATCGCCATCCTGGAGGCGAACCGCCCTTTGGCCCGTCGGAGGCTCAAACCATGAGCCGCGCCATCTCGCCGGTCAGCGGCAATCCGTATGGCCTGGCGGTCGTCTGCCGCGTCTGGCGGCTCGCCCGGTCTGGAGTTTATCGCCATCACGCCCCGCCGCCCGACACTCCGCCAGCACGGCGCGGACCGATGGGGCCGATGTCCGATGAGGCGCTGACGACAGCGATCCGAGCCACGCTCGCCGCGAGCCGGTTCCATGGCGAAGGCCATCGCAAGGTCTGGGCGCGCTTGCGTCATGCCGGAACCCGCAGCTCGTTGCGCCGGGTGCTCCGGCTGATGCGGGCGAATGACCTGCTGGCACCAGGACGCGTGGGCTCGCCACGCGGGCCACGCAACCACGACGGGACCATCATCCCTGAGACGGTGGATACGATGTGGGGCACGGACCTGACGACAACCTTCACCGGCGAAGGGCAGGCCGCCGTGTTCATCGCGGTCGATCATTTCACCGCCGAATGCGTCGGCATCCACGCCAGTGCCCGGGCGACCCGGTTCGAGGCGCTGGAGCCGATCCGCCAGGGCGTGCGCCGCCACTTCGGCGGCTTCGCCAAAGACATCGCCGGTGGCCTCGCCCTGCGCCACGATCACGGATCGCAATACATGTCCGACCACTTCCAGAAGGAGGTCGCCTTCCTCGGCATCAAGAGTTCCCCCGCCTTCGTCCGCGCGCCGGAGGGCAACGGCTGTGCCGAACGGTTCATCCGCACCCTCAAGGAGAACCTGCTCTGGGTGCAGCATTTCGAGACCATCGAAGACCTGCGGCAGGCGTTGCTCGCGTTCCGCGAGGTCTACAATACGACCTGGCTGATCCAGAGGCACGGCTTCCTCAGCCCGGCAGGGTTCCGTCAGAACCAGCTTCACACCGTGAAACAGGCGGCGTAGCCTTCAATCCGGTGTCCTAAAAACCGCGGGCGATACAGGTTTGGGAAATTCGGACAGCGCGGACGCTACCCTCGATGCCGGTTCAATCCATGATCGCCTTCATCGACGATCATCGCCAGGCACATGGGGTCGAGCCGATCTGCAAGCTGTTGCCGATCGCCCCATCCACCTACCACGCGCATGCCGCCCGCCGCCGCGACCCTGCCAGGCAGTGTTCGCGGGCCAGGCGCGATGCCACGCTGATGCCTGAGGTATCGCGGGTGTTCGAGGAGAACTTCCGCGTCTATGGCGTGCGCAAGGTCTGGCGCCAGTTGCTGCGCGAAGGCTACGCGGTTGCCCAGTGCACAGTGGCGCGCCTGATGCAGTCCATGGGTTTGCAAGGCGTCATCCGCGGCAAGCCGGTCAGAACCACGATCAGCGACAAGGCGGCCCCTTGTCCGCAGGACCACGTCAATCGCCAGTTCAAGGCACCGCGCCCGAATGCGCTGTGGGTGTCGGACTTCACCTATGTGGCGACCTGGACCGGCTTCGTCTACGTCGCCTTCGTCATCGATGCCTATGCGCGGCGCGTCGTCGGCTGGCGCGCGTCTCGCACGGCACATGCGGGCTTCGTGCTCGATGCGCTGGAGCAGGCCCGGCACGATCGGCGGCCATGTGACGAGCAGGAAGCGATCCAGCGGCGCCCTCGCGCCGTCCACTTCCGCGGCCTGGTGCAGCTCGCGCGGGATGGCGGTGAGCCCCGCCAGGAACAGCACCATGTTGTAGCCGAGGTTCTCCCAGATCCCGATCGCCGAGAGGCTCAGCAGCACCCAGTCCGAGGAGGAGAGCCAGAAGGGCGGCGATGCCACGCCGAGCGCGCGCAGGGCGGCGTTGAGCGGGCCGATGGTCGGATGCAGCAGGTATTGCCAGGCGGCCGCCATCGCCACGGTGAGCGAGACGACCGGCAGGAAGAACACCGCGCGGAAGAAGGCCCGCCCGCGCATTCCCGCCTCGATCAGCAGCGCGGCACCCAGGCCGAGCGCGATGGAAAGGGGGGCGACCAGCCCGACATAGATGAGGGTGTTGCGCAACGAGACCGCGAAGCCCCGGTCGTCGATCAGCTCGGCGAAGTTCTCCAAGCCGATCCAGTTCCAGCCCGTCATGCCGAGTTCGTAGTCGGTGAAGGCGAGCAGGATGGTGGCGAAGGTCGGCAGGGCCAGCATCAGCAGGAAGGCAAGCCCCGCGGGAAGGCTGAGCAGCAGCCCCGCCAGCGCCTCGCCGACGGGGGCGCGGCGCCGCGTGGGCGCGATGGCGAGCGCCTCAGACAAGGGCGTGCTCCGGCACCTGGGCCACGGCGCTGCGGGCGACGCGGCGGCCGGCGGCGTCGAACAGCAGGGCGCGGGTGGGGTCGAAGGCGATGTGCAGTGCCTCGCCGGGGCGCGGGCGCGGCGCGTCGGGGGCGAGGCGGAGGATCACCGCGCTGTCGGTCGGCGCGTGGTGGGCGTGCAGCAGCAGGCTTTCGCCGAGGAACTCCGCGCCCTGGACGTGCACGGCGATTCCGGTGGCGGCGATGCGGCAATCCTCGGGGCGGATCGCGAAGGTGCAGCTTCCCGGTGCTGCGTGCAGGCCGATCGGCGTGGCCCCGATGCGGACCAGCCCGTCGGGGCCGGCTTCGGCGGGAAAGGTGTTGATGCGCGGGCTGCCGATAAAGGTGGCGACGCGCAGGTCGGCGGGGTCGGCGTAGATCTCCTCGGGCGTGCCGAGCTGGAGGATCCGGCCGGCCTGCATCACCGCGACGCGGTCGGCCATGGTCAGGGCCTCGGCCTGGTCGTGGGTGACGTAGAGGGTGGCGGCACCGCTCTGGCGGTGGATGTCGACGATCTCGCGCCGTGTCTGCACGCGCAGGGCGGCGT
>CAXNGD010000338.1:0-3370 GCA_964201575.1 Acetobacterales bacterium
GGTGTTGCGCTGGCCCCCGCGTTTGATCGAAGCAACCATGTCGCGCGCCAGGACCTTCGCGCCGTCATGGAACAGCAGCCCGTCGCGCAGCGTGAAGGTCCAGGTCAGCCCATCGTCGGACAGTTCATGCCCGGCGCACATCTGCGGGCTGGGGGACAGGCTGATGTCGGTGCCATACGGCGTGTCCCACACCATCAGCGCATGGATGTTGACCACGATGGCCGTGGTCCAGATCGGGTCCGGTGAGGAATAGGCGGCGGCCGGCACGAACTTCAGCAGCTGGTCTTTCCCCTGCGCAAGCGCGGGGCGGGCAAGTGCCACGGCGGGCGCGGCGGCAAGAAGGTGGCGTCGGGTCAGCATTGCGGCTTGGCTCCTGCAGGAGGGAGGGGGAACCGTCTGGTCTGGCGCCCGCTCTGCGGCGGGTGTTAAGGCAGGCTAGCGTCTTGTGGGGTGAAAAAGCCAGCACAAGCAGCACGCCGCCTGTGCCGGCCCGCCAGCCTAGCCGTTCGGGCGCATCACCTGGCGCAGCACGCTGCCGGACGCCAGGCGGTCGAAGCCGGCATTGATGTCGTCCAGCGCGATCGTGCCGCTGATCAGCTTCTGCACCGGCAGCTTGCCGCGCTTGTACAGCGCGATATAGGCCGGGATGTCGCGCGCAGGGATGCAACTGCCCATGTAGCTGCCCTTGATCGTGCGCTCGTCGCTGACCATCGCGGCGTGCGGATAGGAGACCAGGCGCGAGCCGCTCGGCAGGCCGGCGCTGACCGTGGTGCCGCCGCGCGCGGTGATGGCGTAGGCCAGTTCCATCGCCTCGCCGACGCCCGCGGTCTCCACCGCCCAGTCGACGCCGCCATCGGTGGCATCGCGGATCGCCGCGACGACATCGGCATTGCCAGCCAGGAAGGTGTCGGTCGCGCCGAGTTCCAGTGCCAGCTTGAGCTTTTCCGGATTGGTGTCGACGGCCACGATGCGCTCGGCCCCGGCCACCACCGCGCCCATCAGCGCGTTCATGCCGACGCCGCCGAGCCCGACCACGGCCATCACTCCGCCGGGCTGGACATTCGCCGTGTTCAGCACCGCGCCGACGCCGGTCAGCACCGCGCAGCCGAACAGCGAGGCGTGTTCGAGCGGCACATCCTTGTCGATCTTCACCGCCGAGGAACGGGCGGCGACGATGTACTGGGCGTACAGGCTGAGCCCGCTGAAATGCGGGATGTATTCGCCGTTGAGTTTCAGCCGGCGGCCGCCGGTGATCAGGGTGCCGCTCGCCCGGGCATTGTAGTTGGTGGCGCACAGGCTGACCCGGCCGCGCACGCAGTAGCGGCAGTCGCCGCAGGAGGAGACGAAGGCGGTGACGACATGGTCGCCCTCGGCCAGGCCGGTCACGCCGGGTCCGAGGCCGCGCACGATGCCGGCACCCTCATGGCCCGGAATGATCGGCACGCCGCGCGGGCGGGTGCCGTCGATGACCGAGAGGTCCGAGTGGCAGAGGCCGGCGCCGGCCACTTCGATCAGGATCTCGCCGGGGCCGGGCGGGTCGAGCTCGACCTCCTCGATGGTCATCGGCCGGGTCTCGGCATAGGGGCGCGGGCGGCCGCATTCCCATAGCACGGCGGCTTTCATCTTCATGGCGTCGGCTCCTTCAGAGGTAGCGGTCAGCGTCGGTGACCAGGTTGCGCACCGGCTCGCCGCGCAGGGCGCGCCGGCAGTTCTCGGCGGCCAGGCGCAGGCCCTCGGGGCCGGTCGACGGCACCGAGGCGGAATTGTGCGGCGAGCCGATGACGTTGGGCAATGTCAGGAAGGGCAGGTCCATGGCGAAGCGGCCATGGCGCACCGGCTCGATCCACCAGGCGTCGAGGCAGGCGGTGAAGCCGGGATGCGCCTGCAGGTGGGCGAACAGGGCGGCCTCGTCGATGATCTCGCCGCGGGCGAGGTTGACCAGGATGGCGTCGGATTTCATCAGGCCGAGTTCGCGCGCCCCGATCAGGCCGGCGGTGGCGCGGGTGAGCGGGATGGAAACGACCAGGATGTCGCTGGCGGCGAGCAGGGTGTCGAGATCGGCGGTGGTGCCGATCCAGTCGACCGGCTCGGCGGTGCGACCGCTGCGGTTGATCGCGTGGATGCGCAGGCCGATGGCCCGCATCAGCCGGGCCGTTGCCTGGCCGATACCGCCAAAGCCGACGATGCCGGCGGTCATGCCGGCCAGCATGCGGTTGGACGCCACCTGGTTGAATTCGCCGCGCAGCAGGGCGGCATGTTCCGGCAGCAGGCGCTTGGCGGCGGCGAGCGCCATGGCCAGGGCGTGCTCGGCCATCGGCGCGGAATAGGCACCGGCATTGCTGGCCACCGGCACGCCGGGCGGCAGGTCGCCGATCGGGATGAAGTCGATGCCGGCGGAGACGAACTGGATCAGCGTCGCCCCGGCCAGCAAGGCCCGGTCCCCGGCGGTCAACTCGCGGTCGGTGTTGCGGGTCAGCAGCACGGCGGCTCCGGCGAGGGCATCGCGGCGGGCCGGCGGGTCCAGGCCGGGCAGGGTGACGATGTCAGCGGCGTCGCCGATCGCCGCCGCGATTTGCGCCAGACCGGCCTTGTCGGGGTCGAAGCTGAGCAGCAGATGCGTGCGCGTTTTCGTGGTCACCACTGGAATCCTCCAACGCCGTTGCGCATGCTAGGGTCGCCAACGAAACCGCGCCAGGAAGGCGCAGGGAGCAACAGGGATGGATGGTGTACTCGGTCTGACCACGGTGCTGGCGCTGGTCGTTGTGGCGGGCATCGTCTTCGCCGGCGCCAGGACGGTGCCACAGGGGCAGGTCTGGATGCTGGAGCGGCTCGGCGCCTTCTCGCGTGAGTTGCATGCTGGCCGCCACGTGCTGATCCCGTTCATCGACCGCATCGGCACTCGGATGAACGTGCTGCAACAGGTGCTGGACATCCCCGAGCAGCGCGCGACCACCCGGGACAACGCCACCGTCACCGTGGAAGGGGCGATCCATTTCCAGGTGGTGGCGCCGGCCAAGGCGGCCTATCAGGTGCTTGACCTGCAACAGGCGCTGGCGGCCCGGGCCGCAACCAGCATCGGCACGGTGATCGGCGAAACGGCGCTCGAATCGGCGCTTTCGTCGCGCGCGGACATCGCCGCCCAGGTGCTGGCACTGCTCGAGGAGGCCACTGAGGGCTGGGGCGTGAAGCTCAGCCGGGCCGAAATCCGCCATATCCGGCCACGCTAGCAGCCTGTCGGAGTGGAGTAACTGATCATTCGGTCTGCACGAGTATCGATTGAGTTGGTTGGTGATCTGTGGCGCGGCGTAGGATGGTCGAAGCCGTGCTTGAGATGATTTTTGCCGTCTCGATCGGGCGGTGTCGTGCGGCG
>CAXNGD010000339.1:0-3355 GCA_964201575.1 Acetobacterales bacterium
TCTCGCGACGATACGGCACATGGCATGCAACCTCTTACGCAACGTGCCCGGAAAGGACTCAATGCGCTTGCGAAGGAAGACGGCCGGCTGGGATGACGACTTCCTCGCGCGAGTCGTATCACGGTAATTTATTCACCCGATTGCCCTGACGGCCCTATCATCCGCGATGATCATGCTTTGGGGGTGGATCGGATGGACGGCCTCTTCACCCGTTTTGCGCCGAGCCCGACGGGGTTCCTGCATCTGGGCCATGCCTTCTCGGCGCTTGCGGGCTGGCGGCGGGCGCGGGCGGCGGGCGGGCGGTTCCTGCTACGGCTGGAGGATATTGATGCCGGGCGCTGCCGGGCGGAATTCGCCAGTGGGATACTGGAGGACCTCGCCTGGCTGGGTCTCGATTGGGATGGGCCGGTGCGAGTGCAGTCGGCCCATATGAGCGCCTATGGCGACGTGCTGGCGGGGTTGCGGGGCCGCGGGGTGCTGTATCCCTGTTTCTGCACCCGCGCCGATATCCGCCGCGAACTGGCGGCAGCCGCGGCGGCACCGCATGGGCCGGAGGGGCCGGTCTATCCTGGCACGTGCCGGCATCTGTCGGACGATGAACGGGCAGGGCGGATGGCGGCGGGGATGCCCTATGCGTGGCGGCTGGATATGGCGGCGGCGTTGGCGGCGATCGGGCGCGAGCTGTGGTTCCACGATGCGGCCGCGGGGCGGGCGCGGGCCGATCCCGGCTTGTTCGGGGATGTTGTGCTGGGGCGCAAGGACATGCCGGCGAGCTACCATCTCTGCGTCACCCATGATGATGCCCTGCAGGGGGTGACTTTGGTGGTGCGCGGCGAGGATTTGTTGACGGCGACGCATGTGCATGTGGTGCTGCAGGCGCTGATGGGGTGGCCGACACCGGCTTACGCCCACCATGGGTTGCTGACCGACGTGGCCGGGCGGCGGCTGGCCAAGCGCGACCGGGCTGCGACGTTGCGGGAGCTTCGTGCAGCGGGAGTGTCGGCGGCGGAGGTAAGGGCCCGTGCGGGTCACCCCGATTGAGCGCGACGGCAAGGGGGGCCGAACGCTGGGCATCGCGCGATCCTGGACGAGAGGCGCGGTTAGGCGGATAGTTGCGGACGGCAGCAGGGGAGTTCGGTCATGTCGCATGCGAGAGCCAATGAGCGCGTCGCCTGGTTCAACGGCGCTTTCGTACCGGAGCGCGAGGTGATGATCCCGTTTCGCGACCGGTCCTGGCTATACGGCGATGGTGCGTTCGATATGACGCGGACGTTTGATGGCCGGATTTTCCGTATCAAGGAGCACATCGATCGGTTCTACCGCTCGCTGCGCTATCTGCGCATCGATCCCGGTATGGGCCCGGCGGAGATGGCGGCGCTGTCCGAGGAGATCGTGGAGCGCAATGACCACCTGCGGGCGCAAGGCGGCGACTGGTGGGTGGGGCAGCGGGTCAGCCGCGGGGTAAATGCCGTCGGCGACGAGGGCTGGGAGCATACCGGGCCGAACGTGGTGATCGAGATGATGCCGCTGCCGCTGAAGGCGCGGGCGAAGATGTATCGCGATGGCGCCACGGTTGTCGTGCCGCCAGTGCGGCGGACGGCGCCTGACATGCTGAGCCCGCGGGCCAAGACGCATAACTACCTGAACATGATCGTGGCCGAGCAGCCGGTGAAGGCGGCAGACCCGGATGCCTGGGCGGTGTTGCTGGACGAGAACGGCAACCTAGCCGAGGGGATCGGCAGCAACATCTTCATCGTGCGCGACGGGGCGCTGCAGACGCCGCGTGAGAAATTCGTGCTGCCGGGGGTGAGCCGGCAGATGACGATGGACATGGCGAGGAAGCTCGGCATTGGCTGTGAGGAACGCGATACCGACATGTTCGATGCCGCGACCGCCGACGAGATGTTCCTGACCTCGACCAGCCTGTGCATCCTGCCGGTCAGCCGCTTCAACGGGCAGGCGGTTGCTGATGGCAAGATCCCGGGGCCGGTGACGAAGCGGGTGATCGATGCCTATGTCGCCGAGGTTGGGTGCGATTTCACCGCGCAGTATTTGAAGCACCTGGACTGAGGGGAAGGACGCATGCCGGGGCTTTGCCCCGGACCCCACCAGGGTCCGAGACCCTGGACCTCAACCATGACGGCCCTTCCGGATGGGGTCTGGGGCCGCCGGCCCCAGCGGGTCGAGGGCAGAGCCCTCGCCTTCTTTTTTTTCCTTCAATACCCCGCGCCGCGGTCGACGAGTTCGCGTAGGGGCTTGCCGTCGAGAAACCGGGTCAGGTTGTCGACGAAGAGCTTGGCCACGGTGCGGTCGCGGTCCGGGTGGCCGCCGCCGATATGGGGCAGGATCATGATGCCGGGGGCGGTCCAGAACGGGTGGCTGGCGGGCAGGGGCTCGGTGCGGAAGACATCCAGGATGGCGCCGGCGAGATGGCCCGAGGCGGTGGCTGCGATCAGGTCGGCATCGACGATCAGGGCGCCGCGGCCGAAATTGAGCAGCCAGGCGCCTTTCTTCATCGGGGCCAGCATGGCGGAGTTGACCGAATTGTCGGTGGTCGGCGTGGAGGGCAGCAGGACCACGAGATAGTCGGACTGGCGCAGGACCTCGCTGGTCTGCTCCGGCGGGTAGACTTCGGCGACGCCAGGCAAGGCGCCTTGGGTGCGGCGGGTGCCGATGACGCGCATGCCGATGGCGCTGGCCATGCGGGCGAGGTCCTGGCCGATGGCGCCGAGGCCGAGAATGCCCAGGGTGGCGCCGTTCAGGGGGGTCGCCATGCGGCGGGTCCAGGTGGCGGCCTTGTTGTCATCGACGATGGCGGCGTAAGGCTTGGCGATGTGGAACAGGGCGCCGACGATGTTCTCGGGCATCGACTCGCGATGGGTGCCGCGGGCGGAGGTCAGGGCGAGGCCGGGGGGGAGGTCGGGCAGGGCGAGCCAGCCTTCGATACCGGCGGTCAGGCCCTGGATCCAGCGCAGACTTGCCATGGCAGGCAACAGGCCGGGCGGGGCGGACAGGGCCAGCATTGCCTCGACCCCGGCCCGGTGGTCGGCACTCGGGCTGTCCTTGCGCGCCAGGGTCTCGACTGCGACCCGGGTGGAGAGGTTGGCGGCTGCGATTGCCTCCTGATACGCGGCGGGGGTGTCGGTCCATAGCAGGACGCGGGTGGGAGTGGGCATGCGCGGGATTCCTGAACTTGTGACGCGACCCTAAGGAGCCACGAACGAATAAGCGATTCGGGTTGCGTTTTGCAGGGGCACAGGATTCCGGCTCGGCTTTGATGTGTCTACGATTCGCGGATGATCGACGAGAACGCGATCCGCGCGCGGTATGCGGCCATCAAGGACCTGTTGGATGA
>CAXNGD010000340.1:0-3328 GCA_964201575.1 Acetobacterales bacterium
TGTTCTCATAAAGTTTGCTGATCAGGTGGAACAGCAACTGCCCGCCGGACTGGCTGAACGGTAAATATCCGAGTTCGTCGATGACGATGAGATCATGGCGCAGCAGCTTCTCGGCCAGCCGTCCGCTGCGGCCGGCGGCCTTCTCCTGCTCCAGCTGATTGACCAGATCGACCAGATTATAGAACAGCCCCCGGGCACGGGTGCGGATGACCGCGGCGGCGATGGCGATGCAGAGATGGGTTTTGCCGGTGCCGGTGCCGCCGATGAAGATGGCGTTGCGCTTGGCGTCCAGGAACGTGCCGGTTGCCAATTCGCGAACCTGTCCCTGGTCCACCGGCGTGTCGGCGAAGACGAAGCTGTCGAGATCTTTCAACACGGGGAACTTGGCGCTGATGATCCGGTAGCTGATCGATCTGGCCTGCCGATGGGTGCGCTCGGCGCGGATCAGGCTGGCGATGAGGGGGTAGATATCATCGCGCCGTGCCAGTCCCTTGCCGGCGATCTTGTCAAAGCTGGCGCGCATGCCATGCAGCTTGAGTTCGGCCATCGCGTCCAGAATTTCATGGCGTTCCATCTGGTGATCTCCTCAGGCTGTCGTAGCGGCCACAGTCAGCCATGGGCGCGATCTTCAAGCGCAGCGCGTCGGGTGTGGTGATGCTGGCCGCGGCGGTGTCGATGCTGGACAACAGGCTTTCCGTCGTCTGGTACGGCAGGCCGTAGATCAGGTCGAAGTTGATCCGCGCCACACCGGCGCCGCGCAGCGCCGCGACGGCCCGCGCCACCATCTCGGGCGGCTGGATGCGGTTGATCGCCTGTTGCACCCGGGGGTCGAATTCCTGCACGCCGAAGCTGGCGCGGGTGAAGCCGAGGGCGCCGATGCGCTGCGCCATCTCGCCGGTGAGCGTCCGCGGGTCGCTCTCGATCGACAGTTCGGCGTCTGGCTGGAAAGTGAAGTGGCGATGCAGGCGCGCCATCACGGCGGCGAGATCGTCGGATGAAAGGGCGGTCGGGGTGCCGCCGCCCCAGGCGAGATGGGCGACGGTGATGCCGCGCGGCAGCACTGCGGCGACCAGCTCGATCTCGGCATGCAACGCCGCCACGTAGTCGGCGATCGGCGCGTAGCTGGCCGCCAGTTTCATGTTGCAGCCGCAATAGTAGCAGACCTCGCGGCAGAACGGCACATGCAGGTAGAGCGAGACTGGCACAGCGGGGTCGGTGCGCCGCAGCCATTCGGCATAGGTCGCGGGCGCGAAGCCGTCATGGAAATGCGGGGCGGTGGGATAGCGGGTGTAGCGCGGCACGGCGCGGGCGGCATAGGCGGCAAGGCTGGTGGACATGGCTCCTCTCCCGCGCCGCGGCGCTGTCAGGTGCCGCAGCCTAGGCAGCGCCTGGAGGGGCCTCGATGACCCAGATCAAACGCCGCGTCAGTCCGCCTGTTCGGCGATGCTCCGCGCATGGGCATGCCGGCTGGGATGCGTGGCGAAGGCGGCGAGCGCCGGATGTGGCGTGGCCAATCTGCCCAGGTCGGGCCGGGGCCTGGCGAGCCCGGGGATGCGCGACCACGCATCCTCTATCGACTGCGCGGCATCCAGCAGCGGCAGGTCGCCGCGGAACCGGCCGGTGACCTGCATGCCGAACGGCATCCCCATCGGATCGGTTCCGCAGGGCAGCGAGATCGACGGGTTGGTGACCAGGGTGACGTAGTATGTCAGCGCCAGCCAGTGATAGTAGTTGCGCAGCGTCACCCCCTCGAGCTCGTCGAGATAGAGCTGGGTCCAGGGGAACGGCGTGACCGGCACGGTGGGCGACAGGATCAGGTCGTAGTCGCGGAACAGCGTCTGGAAGCGGCGGAACATCCGCGTCTGCTCGCCATTGGCCCAGGCGGCGTCGGCCAGCGTCATCTTGGCGCCGATCTCGTAGTTGGCGCGGATATTGGGGCCGAGCGATCCCGGGTCGGTCTCGTAGGCCTGCTGGTAGCGCGCCACAAACCCCTGGGCGCGCACCACATCGAAGCAGCGATCGGGCTCTCCCATGTCGATAGCGATGTTGTCGCAGCGGGCGAACAGATGCGCCATCGCCGCCATCTTGGCGCGCATCGCGCTGCGGATTTCCTGGCCCACCGGGGCCTGGCCGAAATCCTCGGTCCAGGCGATGCGCAGGCTGCCGAGATCAGCCGGGCGGGCGGCGAGGATGGCCGCGCGGTCGAGCGGGAAGGCGAGCGGCTCGCGGTCGTCCATCGCGGCCTGGGCGGCGAACAGCAGCCTGGTGTCGGCCACCGTGCGCCCCATCGGGCCAAGCACGGAGATCGGCGTCCAGCCATGCGGCCGCTTGTCCATCGGCACCACGCCAGGCGAGGGACGAAAGCCCACCACGCCGCACATGGCCGCCGGTATGCGCAGGCTGCCGCCAGTGTCCGACCCCGTGCAGACCGGCAGCATGTCGGTGGCCAGCGCGACCGCCGAGCCGCCGGAGGAGCCGCCGGGGTTGAGCGCCGGGTTGAAGGGATTGCCGGTGGCGCCCCAAACGGGGTTGCGGCTGTTCGCCCCGGCGCCGAACTCCGGCACGTTGGTCTTGCACAGGATCACTGCCCCCTCGGCACGGACATTGGCGACCATGGCGCAGTCGAAATCCGGCACGTCCCCGGCGTGCAGCGGCGAGCCATAGGTGGTCAGCAGCCCGCCGGTCTCGTGCAGGTCCTTGATCCCCGTCGGCAGGCCGTGCAGCAGGCCGAGATCGTCGCCGCGCAGCACCGCCTGTTCGGCCAGCTTCGCCACCCGCCGCGCCTCGGTCACATCCGCACCGGTGATCGCGTTGGTGGCGGGGTTGAGCGCAATGATGCGCTGGATGCTGGCTTCCAGGAGCTCGACCGGCGAGATCTCCTTGGCGCCGATGCGTTGGCGCAGCTCGGCGGCGGAAAGTTCGAGCATGTCCATCGAAAACCTCGTCAGTACGAGAGGAACCCGCCATCGACCGGCATGGTGATGCCGGTGATGTAGCGGGCGAGATCGGAGGCGAGGAACACCGCGGGGCCGGCGATGTCGTCCGGCGTGCCGATGCGCCCCAGTGGGATCCGCTCGCCGAACTGCGCCATGTAGTCCGGGTTCTGCCGCGCCCGCTCGTTCAGCGGGGTGGCGATCAGCCCCGGCCCGATTGCGTTGACCCGCACGCCCTGCGGCGACAGCTCGATCGCCAGGGCCTTGGTCAGGCCGCGCACCGCCGACTTGCTGGCGGTATAGGCGGCCGAATTGCGCAGCGCGACGAAGCTCTGGATCGAGCCGATGTTGATGATGCAGCCCTTCGTCGCCTTCAACTGGTCGAGGAAGCCGGT
>CAXNGD010000341.1:0-3319 GCA_964201575.1 Acetobacterales bacterium
CTTCTTTTTGTGAACAAAAAGGAGCAAAAAAACTTCATCCATAAGTTAGCGTTGTACACTGTGCCCTGCGCAACCCACACCACCTCATCATTTGCCCGCCGCCATTGGATAAAGTTTTTTTGCTTCTTTTTGTTCACAAAAAGAAGAATCTCCCTTTCATCATGACCACGCTACCGGGCACCCCCCGCCTGCGCGCCCCCGCCCGCGCCCGCCCCGGCGAGGTGATCGAACTGCGCACCCTCATCGACCACCCGATGGAAACCGCCCTTCGCCACGACGCCAGCCCTGCCCCCCCGCGCGACATGATCGCCCGCCTCGAACTGCGCCGCGACGGCGCCCTGTTCTTCGCCGCCGACCTGCGCAACGGCACCGCCGCCAACCCGTATCACGTCGTCTGGCTCCGCCTCGACCAAAGCGCCACCATCACCGCCACCTGGACCGACGAACGCGGCCGCACCGCCACCGCCACCGCCCGCATCACCGTCGCCTGACCTCCCGGCAGGGCTGGACTCCGCCCCCGCAATCCCGCCAACTCCCCGCCATGCCCACCCCCCCCTTCACCCTCTCGCTCACCGACCTCGAAGACCTCGCCACCGGCGCCTGGATCCTCGGCACCGGCGGCGGCGGCGACCCCTATTTCTCCCTCCGCGAAGCCCGCCAGCATCACGAAGCCGGCCGCCTCACCATCATCATCGACCCCCTCGCCCTGCCGGATGACGCCCTCATCGGCTGCGTCGGCCAGATGGGCGCCCCGCTGGCCATGCAGGAACGCATGTGCGACGGCCCCGTCATGGCCCGCACCGTCACCATGATGGAGGCCCATCTCGGCCGGAAATTCGACGCCCTGATGCTCTGGGAAATCGGCGGCAACAACGCCTTCCAATCCATCCTCGCCGCCCAAATCCTCAACCTCCCAGTCGTCGACGCCGACGCCATGGGCCGCGCCTTCCCCCAGGCCGACATGACCAGCTTCGCCATCTGCGACCTCGCCCCCGCCCCCTGGACCATGGTCGACATCCGCGCCAACAGCATCATCTTCGCCGAAGCCGTCGACTGGGCCTGGATGGAACGCATGACGCGGCGCATGTGCGTCGTCCTCGGCTCCTCCGCCGCCACCTGCAAATCCCCGCGCACCGGCGCCGAGGTCAAACGCGCCACCTGCCTGCACACCATCTCCTGGGCCCTGCGCATCGGCCGCACCATCCGCGCCGCCCGCACCGCGCACACCGACCCCGTCGCCGCCCTGGTCCAATCCGAAGCCGGACTCACCCTGTTCCGCGGCAAGGTCTCCGACGTCATGCGCCGCACCACCGAAGGCTGGCTGCGCGGCACCGTCACCATCGACGGCCTGGATACCGACAGCACCCACACCATGCGCATCGACTTCCAGAACGAATGGTCCATCGCCTGGCGCGGCGACACCCCCGCCGTCACCGTCCCGGACCTCATCATCGTCCTGGACACCACCTCCGGCGAAGCCATCGGCACCGAAACCATCCGCTTCGGCCAACGCGTCACCGTCATCGCCCTGCCCGCCCCGCCCCTGCTCACCACCCCAAAGGGCCTGGCCCATGTCGGCCCCCGCGCCTTCGGCTACGACCTCGACTTCAAGCCGGTTTTTTCCAAATGATCCGAATCGGCATCGACGTCGGCGGCACCAACACCGACGCCGTCCTCCTGGACGGCCCCACACTCCTGCACGCCAGCAAAACCCCCACCACCGCAGACGTCACCGCCGGCATCCGCGCCGCCCTGCGCGAAACCCTCGCCGCCACAAACATCCCCCCCGCCCGCATCGCCGCCGTCATGATCGGCACCACCCATTTCACCAACGCCGTCATCCAGCGCCGCGACCTCGCCCGAATCGCCGCCATCCGCATCGGCCTGCCCGCCACCGCCACCCTGCCCCCCTTCATCGACTGGCCGCCAGACCTGCGCGCCATCGTCAAGGGCCCCATCGCCCTGCTCCGCGGCGGCCACGAAGTCGACGGCCGCCCCCTCGTCCCCTTCGACCAAGCCGCAATGCGCGAAACCGCCCAATCCCTCACCAGCGCGAACATCCCGGCCGCCGCCATCACCGCCGTCTTCTCGCCCCTGAACGCCGAAGCCGAACACCAGGCCGCCGCCATCCTCGCCGAACACGCCCCCAATCTCGCCATCACCCTCTCGCACGAACTCGGCCGCATCGGCCTGCTCGCCCGCGAAAACGTCGCCCTCCTGAACGCCGCCCTCACCCCCCTCGCGCGGCGCACCGTCGCCGCCTTCCGCGCCGCCCTCGCCCAATCCGGCATCGCCGCCCCCCTCTACATCACCCAGAACGACGGCACCGTGGCCACCGCCGACGAAGCCGCCACCCACCCCGTCCGCTCCTTCGCCTCCGGCCCCACCAACTCCCTGCGCGGCGCCGCCTTCCTCTCCAACCTCGCCAACGCCATGGTCGCCGATATCGGCGGCACCACCACCGATGTCGGCAGCCTGGTCCAAGGCTTCCCCCGCGAAGCCAATAACGTCGTGCACATCGGCGGCGTGCGAACCCTCTTCCGCATGCCAGACCTCGTCTCCGTCGGCCTCGGCGGCGGCACCCTGGTCAACCCATCCAACCCGCAAGACATCGGCCCCAACAGCGTCGGATACCGCCTGCCCGAACGCGCCCGCATCTTCGGCGGCCCCGACCTCACCTGCACCGACATCGCCGTCGCCGCCGGCCTCATCACCCTCGGCAATCCCGCCCTGGTCGCCACCCTCGCCCCATCCTTCGTCGCCCAGGCACTGGCCCGCATCCACGCCATCATCGCCGACGCCGTCGACCGCATGCGCGCCGACGCCACCCCCCGCCCCCTCATCGCCGTCGGCGGCGCCGCCTTCCTCATCCCCAACACCCTGCCCGGCATCTCCCACATCGTCTGCGTCCCCAACCAAGGCGTCGCCAACGCCCTCGGCGCCGCCATCGCCCAGGTCAGCGGCGAAATCGACCAGGTCTTCCAAAACCTCCCCCGCGACGAAGCCCTCGCCCAAGCGCGCCACCTCGCCACCCAACGCGCCATCCGCGCCGGCGCCAACCCCACAACCATCACCCTCGTCGACCAGGAAGACATCCCAATCGCCTACCTGCCCGGAAACTCCCTCCGCATCCGCGCCCGCGTGGTTGGGGACGTCGGGGAGGGGAAGTAATACCAACCGCCCCAACCTCGGACTCTCGGCTGTTTCCAACGGTGGCATTCTCTGATTCCCTCGTCTCTGACTGCGATTCGCGGCGTTGAGGGCGGTCATAGGCACGGCGATCACGATCACCAATCTGGCGCACTCATCGTCTTCGCTG
>CAXNGD010000342.1:0-3315 GCA_964201575.1 Acetobacterales bacterium
AGGTGCCGCGCGTTCCGATAGCGGTCGCGGCCGACAACATCATACCAGCGGCGGATCGCATTGACGGCGAACGCCGCCGTGTCATGGTCAATCCCGACGCTGACCCAGCCGGCGTTTGCGGCGACATCATAGATGCCGTATGGCGCGATCTTGCCGAGATCCTTGTCGACGAAGTCATCAGCAGCATCTGCGCCGCCGACATCCGCGCATGCGGCGGCATCTCGAACGCCCGGAACTCCACCAGGCCCCTTCGTCCCCCTGGGCCGCCCGGATCGCACATCTTGTCGATATAGAACTCGGTCCGGTGCGTATTCCCCGCCATATCCACCAGGATATTGCGGAAAATCCGGTCGGTGACCCAGGGCGCCAGCTTCATCCCCGGCTTCACCTGCGCGAATGCCGTCTCCAACTCCGCCACCGCATCATCGCGCGCCTCGTCGATGCGCGGATGCTGGCTCGTCGGACCGATGAACAACCCGCTGAACAAAATAGAAAGACTGGGATGATTGTGCCAGAACCCGAGGATCGACTTCAGCAGATCGGGCCGCCGCAGGAACGGGCTTTCCTCCGGCGAGGCCCCGCCCATCACCACATGGTTGCCGCCCCCGGTCCCCACATGCCGCCCATCGACCATGAATTTCTCGGACGCCATCCCAACCTGGCGCGCCTCCTCGTACAGCGTCTCGGTGCGCGCCACATGCTCGGCCCAGCTGGTCGAGGGATGAATATTGACTTCGATCACCCCGGGGTCCGGCGTCACCGAAAAATGCTGCAACCCGGGATCGGAGGGCGGCAAATACCCCTCCAGGATGATCTTCTGCCCAAACCCCCGCGCCGTCGCCTCAACGGCCGCCACCAGGTCCAGCCAGTCCTCCGCGGCCGTCAGCGGCGGGAGGAAGACATGCAGGATCCCCCCCCGGGACTCCACCGCCAGCGCCGTCCGCACCAGCTTGTCCGCCGCCTCCGCCAGGGCCTCGCCCTGCGGCCGGAAATCCTCGATCCCCGGCCCCGAAACACTTTCATGCCGCAGCCGCAGCGCCGCCTGATCAGGCAGCTTTGCTGAAATATCAGAAAGATCGCGCTCGAACTCCAGCTCAACCGTATCCGGATCGGCCCATGGCAGGCTGTCGAGCGGCAGCCGCAACCCGATCGGCGAGTCCCCCGGCAACAGGAACAGCATATCGCTGCGAAAGAACCACTTGCCGGACCGCCAGCGCCGCACCCCGCCCTCCAGCACCCGCCCCAGCGGCAGCACCGTGCCCGCCGGCGCCCCGAGCCCCTCGGCAAAGATGCGCACCATCCGCGCCCGCTCCAGCGGATCGCGCAGCTTGCTGTCCTGCATCACCACATTGGCCGGCAGCCGGTGCTCGCGCCACAGATAGTAGTGCACATCCTCATACGCCGGCAGCGCCAGGCCGGGATCAACCCCCAGCCGCCGCGCCAGTGCCGCGGCAAACCGCGCCGCATCCTCCGCCGTCGCCGTGCCGCGGTCCCGATCGGGATCGGCCAGCAGCGCCGGGTCCTCCCACACCGCCTGCCCATCCACCCGCCAATGCGCCGACAGCGCCCAGCGCGGCAGCGGCTCGCCGGGATACTGCTTGCCCATCCCGGTGAGCAAAGCCGCCCCCGGCGCCCAGAGCGGCGCCAGCCGCCGCAACAGCCGCGACCCATAGCCCCGCTTGGTCGGCCCCAGCGCCGCGGTATTCCACTCCGGCGCCTCGAAGTCGGACGCCGCCACAAAGGTCGGCTCGCCCCCCATCGTCAACCGGACCCGGCCCTTCGCCAACGCCCGATCCACCTCCTCGCCGCGCACCAGGATCGCCTGCCACATCGGCTCGGAATACGGCTTGGTCGTCCGCGGCGTCTCCAAAACGCGCTTCACCGCCATCTCGAAGCCAAACGCGACCTCGGCCTTCTCCACCCCGCCCGAGATCGGCGCCGCCGATTGCGGATCCGGCGTCGCGGCCAGCGGGATATGCCCCTCGCCGGTCATCAGGCCGGAGGTCGCGTCCATCCCCACCCATCCGGCCCCCGGCAGATACACCTCCGCCCAGGCATGCAGGTCGGTGAAATCCTCCACCGGCCCCTCCGCTCCTTCCAGCGGTTTCACATCCGCCACCAGCTGGATCAGGTACCCCGAGACAAACCGAGCGGCGAAGCCGAGATGCCGCAGCAACTGCACCAGAAGCCAGGCCGAATCCCGGCACGACCCGCGCCCCTCCTCCAGGGTCTTCTGCGGCGACCACACCCCGGGCTCCATGCGTACGATATAGGCAATCCGCCCCTGCACCGTCCCATTCAGCGCCACCAGCAGGTCGATCGTCCGCTTCGCCGCATGCGGCACCGAAGCGATCAGCGCGGTCAGCAACGGCCCCGCCGCCTCCACCCTGCGGAACGGGGCCAGCTCATGCTCCAGCACCGGGTCATAGGCGAACGGGAAGCTCTCCGCCTCGGGCTCCAGGAAGAAGTCGAACGGATTGATGGTCGCCATGTCGGCCACCAGATCCACCGCCACCTCGAAATGCGTCACCTTCTCCGGAAACACCACCCGGGCCAGGAAATTGCCCTGCGGATCCTGCTGCCAGTTCAAAAAATGCGGTTTTGGCGAGACCGTCAGCGAATAAGCCAGCACCGGCGTGCGCGCATGCGGTGCCGGCCGCAGCCGGATGGTCTGCGGCCCCAGGCTGACCGCCCGGTCATAGCGATAGCTGGTCCGGTGCGTCAGCGCGACATGCAAAGCCATTCTGGTTCCCGTCAGCCAAAGCGTTTCGGATCAATCGCAGGCAAGATACGTGCCGCCCCGTCCAGCCATTCTGGCGCCCGCCCCGCCACCATATCCGCCAGCAACCGCCCGGCCGCCGGCGAGGTCAGGATGCCATCCCCACCCTGCCCGACAAACCAATAGAACCCATCCTGCGCCTCGCCAAATGCAAACGCCCCATCCGGCGCAAACGTCCGCAACCCCGCCCAGGCCCGCACCACCCGCCGCACCGGGATATCCAAAACCTGCTGCATCCGATCCACGGTGATCGCCACATCCAGCTCATCCGGCTGCACATCATGCGCCCGATCCGGCGTCGCATCCGCCGGCGACACCATCAGCCGCCCGGCATCCGGCTTGCAGTATCAACTCCGCCGCGCATCATACAGCTGCGGCCACCCCGCCACGTCATACGGCGCGGGATCAATCAACACCGCCGTCCGCCGCTTCGGCACCAGCCCCAGTGGCCGCACCCCCGCCTGCCCCGCCACCTCATCCCCCCAGGCCCCGGCCGCACCGCCGGAATCATCTCACGCAACGCCGCCACCAAAATC
>CAXNGD010000343.1:0-3303 GCA_964201575.1 Acetobacterales bacterium
CCCCCCCCCCCCCGCGCCTATGGCGGCGCCTTGCCCCCGAAGCGGCGGCTGGTGGCTTCGCCTAGGGATTGGAAGGTCACGTAGAGCATCGGGATGATGAAGATGCCGATCAGCGTGGCGCCGATCATGCCGGCGAAGACGGGCATTCCGACGGCGCGGCGCGAGAGCATGGCCGCGCCTTCGGCTGATATCAGCGGGATCAGGCCGAGGACGAAGGCGAGCGACGTCATGATCACCGCGCGGAAGCGGGTTTTGGCGCCGAGTTCGGCGGCGTCGCGGATCGACAGCCCGGCCTCACGCCGCTCCTTGGCGAATTCGATGATCAGGATGCCGTTTTTGGCGGCCAGTGCGATCAGCACGACCAGGCCGATCTGGCCGTAGAGGTCGAGCGGCATGGATCGGATGAACAGGCCGAGGAAGGCGCCGAGCACGCCGACCGAGACCGAGAGCAGGACGGGGATGGGGATGACCCAGCTTTCGTACAGCGCGACGAGGAAGAGGTAGGCGAAGAGCAGGGCGAGGGCCAGGGTCGACCCGGTTTGCCCGGCGGAGCGGACTTCCTGATACGAGGTGCCGGACCATTCGAAGCCATATCCCGGCGGGAGTGCCCGGGCGGAGACCTGGGTCATGGCGGCCAGGGCATCGCCCGAGGAGATACCAGGCGCGGGCGAACCGTTCACGGTGATTGCGCGGTAGTTGTTGTACCGGCTGATCGTCTGCGGTCCCACGGTGATGCGGGCATCGGCCAGGGCGCGCAGCGGCACCATGGCGCCGGTACGGCTGCGCACCTGGATGCGCCAGACGGCGTCGAGGTCCAGGCGGTCGACGGCTTCGCCCTGGATGTTCACCTGCCAGGTGCGGCCGAGCAGATTGAAATCGTTGACATAGATGCCGCCGAGCGTGGCTTGCAGGGTGGTGAAGATATCGGTGACGGGCACGCCGAGGGCCTGGGCCTTGTCGCGGTCGATATCCAGGAAGACGGAGGGGGTGGAGGCGGAGAAGGTGGAGAAGACGCGGGACATGCGGCCATCGGTGTTGGCGGCGCCCAGCAGGGCACCGAGCGGGGCGGCCATTTCGGCGGGCTCGCGGCCCTGGAGGTTCTGCAACTGGTATTCGAAGCCGCCGGAGGTGGACAGGCCGATGATCGGCGGCATGTTGAACGGAAAGATGACGGCGCCGCGGGTGGCCATGGAGATGCCGAAGACACGGCCGATCACCGCCTGGGCGCGGTCGGCCGGCGCGGTGCGCTGGGCGAAGGGTTTGAGGCGGATGACGAGGAAAGCGGCGTTGGACTGGGCGCCGCCGTCGAGCAGGGAGAAGCCGACGATGGAAAGGACGTTCTCCACCTGGGGGCAGGCTGCGCAGGGTGGTTTCGAGCGGGGCGACAATCTCGCGCGTGCGCTGGACCGAGGCGGCGTCCGGGAGCTGGACGGCAACGAAGAAGGCACCCTGGTCTTCTTCGGGGAGGAAGCCGGTGGGGGTCAGCTTGGAGAGGCTGAAGATGCCGAAGCCGGTGGCGGCGACCAGGACGATGCCAAGGATCGACACGCGCAGCAGGCGGCGGACGATGGCGGCGTATCCGTCGCGCACCCAGTCGATGCTGCGCAGGACGCGGCCCATGATGCCCCGGTTCTTGTCGGTGTGGCGCAGGAAGACGCCGCACAGGGCGGGCGAGAGGGTGAGCGCGTTGATGGCGGAGATCACCATGGCGACGCTGATGGTGACGGCGAACTGGCGGAACAACTGGCCGGAGACGCCGGGGATGAAGGCGATGGGTACGAAGACCGAGAGCAGCACCAGGGTGATGGCGATGATCGGGCCGGTGATCTGGCTCATCGCCTTCTTGGTGGCTTCCTTTGGCGTGAGGTGGGGCTCCTCCTCCATCACGCGCTCGACGTTCTCGACCACCACGATGGCGTCGTCGACCACGATGCCGACGGCCAGGACGAGGGCGAGCAGGGAGATGGTGTTGGCGGAATAGCCGAACACGAGCAGGGCGGCGATGGTGCCGATGATGCTGACCGGGACGGCGGCGGCGGGGATCAGGGTGGCGCGGACATTGCCGAGGAAGATGAAGACCACCAGCACCACGAGGGCGAAGGCTTCGAGCAGGGTCTTGAGGACCTGGGTGATGGTGTCAGCGACGAAGGTGGAGCTGTCGTAGAAGACGATCTTCTTCATGCCCGGCGGGAAGCGCTGTTCCAGCGCGTTCAGGGTCTCGTTGACGCGGGCGGAGATTTCCACCGCATTGGCGCCGGGGGCGAGGTAGATGCCGATGGTGATGGCGGGCTGGCCGTTGAGGCGGCTTTCGGTGTCCTGGGTGGCCGCGCCGAGTTCGACGCGCGCGACATCGCGGATGCGCAGGACCGAGCCGTCCGGGTTGGCGCGCACGACGATGTTGGCGAATTCCTCGGGCGTGGCGCGCCGGCCGCTGGCTTGCAGGTTCATCTGGATGGCGTTGCCGTCGATCGTCGGCTTGGCGCCGATGCGCCCGACGGCGCCCTGGACGTTCTGCGTCTGCAGGGCGGCGACGATGTCGGACGGGGCCAGGCCGAGATCGATCAGGCGGGCGGTCTGGAACCAGATGCGCATCGAATAGTCGAGTGCGCCGAACATGAACGCCTGTCCGACGCCGGGGACGCGGGCGATGGCGTCGATGACGTTGATGGTGACGTAGTTGGAGACGAAGAGCGGGGTCAGGGCGGGGTCTTCGGTGTAGAACTGGACGAATTCCAGGATGGCGGAGCTGCGCTTGGTGACGGTGACGCCCTGGCGCTGGACCTCGGCGGGCATGCGCGACAGGGCGGCCTGGACGCGGTTGTTGACGTTGACGGTGTTGATGTCCGGGTTGGTGCCGAGGTCGAAGCTGATGGTCAGGGTATAGCTGCCGTCATTGGCGCTGTTGGATTTCATGTACAGCATCTTGTCGACGCCGTTGATGGTGGCTTCGAGCGGCTGGGCGACGGTGGATTCGACAACGGCGGCGGAGGCGCCGGGGAAGCGCGTGCTGACCTGGACCTGGGGCGGGACGATGTCCGGGAACTGGGCGACCGGGAGGCGGGTCCAGGCGATCAGGCCGGCCAGGGTGGTGATGATGGCAATGACGACGGCCAGGCGCGGACGGTCGACGAAGATGGCCGAGAGCATGGGGTCAGCAGGGCTGTTCAACGCTGACAACTTAATCGCGTGAGCGGCGAGATGTCGGGGAAGAAAGTTGGTTCCCTCGGCGCGTTTTGTCTGAATCTATGTCGGGCAACCGCCACGAAGGTTTGCCCCGATGTCGAGTGTGTTGCTGACGTTGTT
>CAXNGD010000344.1:0-3295 GCA_964201575.1 Acetobacterales bacterium
ATCGCCACGCCGAGCGAAGCGTCGGCGGTCGGCGCCCTCGGCGCGATCCTCAGCGCCGCGATCAAGCGCACGCTGAATCGGGAAAGCTTCACCTCGGCGCTGTTCATCACGCTGCGGCTGAGCGCGATGGTGCTGTGGATCGTGTTCGCTGCCTCGGTATTCACCTCGCTCTATGCCGTAACTGGCGCCGCCTCGCTCGTGGGCACGCTCATCAAGGACGTGGGCGATCCCTGGATGGTGATCGTCGTCATGATGCTGATCCTGTTTGTCCTGGGAATGTTTTTCGACCCCACGGGCATCGTGCTACTGACCGCGCCAATTTTCTTTCCCATCGTGATCTCGCTAGGCTTTGATCCCCTGTGGTTCGCAATCATATTCGTGATCAACATGGAGATGGCCTATCTGACTCCACCCTTCGGCTTCAATTTGTTCTACATGAAGGCGGTCACACCACCCGGCATCACGATGATGGATATCTACAAGTCACAAACGCCATTCGTGTTGCTGATGCTTCTGGGGCTTATCCTGTGCCTGGTGTTCCCCGGGATTATCACTTGGCTTCCGAGCATGATGGTCACCTGACGCTTGCCGCTCAGGGAATGATGTCTGGTGATTGCGGCAAGGTTGAAAGAGCGGGCAGGGGAAATTCGGACAGTACGATGAGGGGCATTCCTGCCTGACAGCGGCGATGTTGCCGCGGATCAGGAGCGAACATGAAGGAGCGGACGCGGCGGACGCACAGTCCGGGTTTCAAGGCAAAGGTGGCTCTGGCGGCGTTCGGCTTTGAATGACGTCCGCTGGGCGGAACAGTCCGTCGATTTGCTGCGTGGTCAGCCCCAGGCCCGTTGCAGGCGAGAGCAGGAAGTCGCTGTTACGGCTCCATTCGGACGCGCCCGTCCAAGCGTCCAGAACGCGATCAGCCGCCGCGACGGCCACCTCAACCACCGCCAGCAGCCCCGCATCCTGCAGCGCCGCCCTGTCCTTTCATGCGGGGATGACCGGCGGCACGGGCGGCTGGGATGCCGGAGGTTGCGCGACGTCCCACCCGCGCGACGGCGTCGCCGGGACCACGAGTGATGCCTGGAAGGCGGGGTCGAGCTCACGGCCATGCCAGGCGAGGTTGACGTGATACCGCGGGTCGATCACCTCGCCGGCAACTGGGACACCACCTTCGCCCAACTGCGCCGGAGCGACGATAGGCCCCACAATATCCATGGCCACACCCTGCGGAAGCTCGGGATCCCGTCCCGGCGGACAGGTCCATCCGGCGACCGTGCACGCCTCGAGGAACGCCGTCCGGTTGGTGAACCGATGGTAGGTGGTGATCCACATGGCGGTGGCTCCTATGGCGCCGTCAGCGTCTGCAGCAGGGCGTTGGACAGCCGGCGCGGGAAGTACTGGAACGCCCGGCAGGTCGCGTTGGCGAGCGAGGAGGAGGACGGCTCCGACCAGGGCGCAGCGCCGATCGCAATGCGCGCCGGTGTGGCGGGCAAGGGACACAGGGCGTGGCCGCTGACGGTGCCGCCATCGAGGCAGAAGGCGGCATCGAGGTTGGCCCAGGCGATGGCCATGCGGAAGGTCACCGCATTGGCAAAGCCGAAGGGCCGGGTGATGGCCGAATAGCCGACGCCGCCGGCGCGCGTGTTGAGCACCAGCTGGCCGGTGGTGAAGCGCGAGAGATAAAACGTGTCGTTGAAGGTGGTGCCGAAGCCGCCATAGACCTGCGACTGCCCGCCAGTGACGGGCGTGACTGGCCGGTTCCACCATTCGAAGACCATGGTGCCCTCGTTGGGGTTGTACCAGCGCGGGTCGGTGTCGATGTAGAGATTGTCGGCGCCGCGGGTGACCTGGGCACTGGTGGTCGGGATGTAGGTGGTCTGGTTGGTCAACGTCGCATCGGCCTCCAGTTGCGCGCCCCAGGCGGCGACGCTGTTGCCGTTGGCCGGCGCAGTGTTGTCCGCCGCGGTCGGCGCGATTGACGTGGTGAGCGCGGTGATGGTGGTGCTGGTGACCTCGATGGCGCAGCGATACCAGCCGCCACCGAAGGCCTCAATCGCCTTGGTGCTGTAGAGCAGGGTGGCGGCCCCGGCGGTGTGGGTGCCCAGCGTGCCGGCGGCAAGATTGAACCAGGCCTGGACGGTGTTGCTGCCGTCCGTGATCTCCATCAGCAGAAAGCTGCTGGCCGCCGCCCTGGCAAAGACGGTGAAGGCGGCCCCGCGGCCCGCAGTGATGGTGACGGCCTGGGACAGCTTGCCGCCGGTGGCGGTGGCCGCCAGCGTGTCGGCGGTGGCGGTGCCATCGGGGGCGGCGGTGCTGTTCGGGGTGACGGTGAGGTTGGTGGCGGTCCAGGCGGCGTTGTCGAGTTCCTCGCTGCGCAGCAGCAGGTTCGCGCGCTGCGGCTCGAAATACAGCCCCTCGCAGAGGCCGGAGATCGGATTGAAGCGGCATTGTCCGCGGGATTTCGCGCCGCCTTCCTGCTGGCGGCGGCGATCACGGCGGGGACCGCCCTGCTGTTGCTATGGCGGTCCCCGAAGTAGCGGGCCGCTAGAACTGATACGCCACGCCGAACACCGCGATCGGCTGGGTCCGGCGCTGGGTGATCGGCCCCCTGCCTGCGTCACCCAGCAATTGGGCCACGCCGACCGACGCATTGATCCGCCATTGCGGCGTGATCGCGTACATCGCCGACAGGGTGAACGCCACGTCGCGAACCCCCGCTTCCGGCCGATAGGCGGTGAAGGAGGTGCGCCGCGCCTGCGCCGCACTTGCCCCGACCCATTCCTGCATGTGGTTCTGGTCGGCCCAGGTGCCATCCACCCGCGCGGTGAGCGAGAAATCCGAGGTCACCCGCATCCTTGACCGCGGCTGTGCGCGACGCCCCAAAAACGTCAGGCCGGGACGAGGAAACGGCCTCCAACCGAACAAGGAAACCCCACCAAAACTGGCAGACTTTTGCGCCGCCTTTTGGCTGGTTTTTCCACCGCCGTTGACAGCCCAGGATCGTGGTCTCAATATTAATAGCTGTCGGCAAATATTGGGACTCCAGCCGGTATCCATTTCCGCTGATTCGTCACCGCGGATCGTTCCAACCCGGATTTCCCAGATAAACGACAATATAGTTGTACGAATCATCCGAATCTGCCATTAATATCAAGACGTTGTGTCTGTCATGGTGGTGAGTTCATGGAATACCCAGCGGGTGAATCGGATGATGGCTCTCTGCGGGTCGATTTTGACCGCCGCCTGAAGCTGGAATTCCACGGCAGCCGCATCACCTCCGATGCCGGCATCCTGG
>CAXNGD010000345.1:0-3269 GCA_964201575.1 Acetobacterales bacterium
TCATCCAACAGGTCCTTGATGGCCGCATACCGCGCGCGGATCGCGTTCTCGTCGATCATCCGCGAATCGTAGACACATCAAAGCCGAGCCGGAATCCTCTGCCCCTGCAAAACGCAACCCGAATCGCTTATTCGTTCGTGGCTCCTTACACCAGCGCCCCGAGCGCATCGGCGATGCCGTGGTCGCCAGGCAGGGCGCCGCGCGGGAAGAGGCGGGTGACGTGGCCCATTTTGCGGCCGGGGCGGGCTTCGGTTTTGCCGTAGAGGTGGGGGATCAGGCCCGGGGTGGCCAGGATTTGGGGCCAGAGGGCGGCTTCTTCGGGGCCGACCAGGTTCTTCATCACCGCGTCCGAATGGCGGGTGGCGGGCGGCAGGGGCAGGCCGGCGACGGCGCGGATGTGCATTTCGAACTGGCTGGCCGGGCAGGCGTCGATGGTCCAGTGGCCGGAATTATGCGGGCGCGGGGCGATTTCGTTGACGACGACGGCACCCTTGGCGTCGATGAACATCTCGACGGCGAGCAATCCCACGAGATCAATGGATTGGGCGATGGTGTGCGCGATGCGGCGGGCTTCGGCGGCGGTGGTTTCGGGAATGCGGGCGGGGGCGAGGGTGAGGTCGAGGATGTGGTGGCGGTGGCGGTTCTCGGCCACGTCGAAGGTGGAGATGTCGCCGTTCACACCGCGCGCAACGACGACCGAGACTTCGCAGGCGAAATCGATGAAACCTTCCAGGATCAGAGGTTTGGGCGCCAGTGCGGCGAAGGCTTCGGCGAGGTCGTCGCCAGGATTGATCCGGCGCTGGCCGCGGCCGTCATAGCCGAGGCGGGTGGTCTTGAGGATGGCGGGCAGGCCGATGGCGGCGGCGGCCTGGTGCAGCTCGTCCAGGCTGTCCACCAGGCGCCAGGGGGCGGTGGCGATGCCGGCGGCGTTGACGAAGCTCTTCTCCAGGCCGCGGTCCTGGCTGATGCGCAGGACGGCGGGCGAGGGGCGCACCGGGCGCAGCGAGGCCAGCAGGTCCAGCCCGGCGGCGGAGACGTTCTCGAATTCGAAGGTCACCACGTCGACCGCGGCGGCGAAGGCGCGCAGCATGTCGGGGTCGTCATGGCTGCCGATGGTGACGCCGGCGGCGACCAGGGCGGCGGGGCTGTCCGGCGCGTCGGCCAGGATGTGGCAGCGATAGCCCAGCCGGGCAGCGGCCAGGGCGGACATGCGGCCCAGTTGGCCGCCGCCGACGATTCCGATGGTGGCGTTTGGGGGCAGGGCGGTCATGGCTGGTCGGTGGGGATCTCGGCCACGGCGTCGCTCTGGGCGGCGCGGTGGGCGTCCAGCCGGGCGGCCAGGGCGGGGTCCGACAGGGAGAGGATGGAGGCGGCCAGCAGGGCGGCGTTGACGGCGCCGGCGCGGCCGATGGCCAGGGTGCCGACCGGGATGCCGGCCGGCATCTGGACGATCGACAGCAGCGAATCCTGGCCGCGCAGGGCGTGCGATTCGATCGGCACGCCGAGCACCGGCAGGCTGGTCCAGGCGGCGGCCATGCCGGGCAGGTGAGCGGCCCCGCCGGCGCCGGCGATGATGACCCTGAGGCCGCGCGTGCGGGCCGTCTTGGCATAGGCCTGGAGCCGGTCCGGGGTGCGGTGGGCCGAGGTGATGCGGGTTTCGTAAGGCACGCCGAGGCGGTCCAAGATGTCCGCGGCGTGCTTCATGGTGGGCCAGTCGGACTGGCTGCCCATGATGATTCCCACCAGGGGTGTATCTTGCGTAATCAACGGACTGTCAGGCGATGCTGTCGGGGATCAGGCGCGATTCGAGCCAGGCGATCTCGTCCTTGAGCAGCAGCTTGCGCTTCTTCAGACGCGCCAGGTGCAGCAGGTCGATCGGCCCGGCCTCGGACAGGCGGCCGATCACGGTGTCGAGGTCGCGGTGTTCGCTGCGCAGTTCGTGCAGGCGGCGCAGCAGGGAGTCGCGGTCGTTCAGCATGCGGGCAGCCCAAAGGGGTGTGCCGGTGGGATGGAGGCCGGTGCGATTGAAGTAGCGCGGCAGCGGGGTGGTGCGATACGATTTCTTTGTAGTTGGCCGCGCAATCTGCTCGCGCGGCGCTGCGCCGGCGGATGCGTGCTTTTACACGCCAGAGTACTGCCACGCGGATGCCGGCCTTGGTCGACCACCCCAACGGAGGTCTCATGAGCCTGGAAAACCGAATCGAAAGCCTCAAGACCCGGCACGCCGTGCTGGAGAGCCGGATTGCCGCGGAGGATTTGCGGCCGATGCCCGACAGCGAGGCGTTGTCGCGGCTCAAGCGCGAAAAGCTGCGGTTGAAGGAAGAGCTGGAACGCACGCGCGGCGGCCTGGTCCAAAGCTGACCAGGCGTTCCGGCAAAAAGGGGTGGCCTGAGCTCTCACCCGACGCGCCGTCACGGGCTCAGGCGGCTTCCTCGGTGTCCACCGGCGGAGGCGTGGGCACGGCAAGGCCCTCACGCGTCAGCCGGTCATTGGCGGCCATCACCATGTGATGCAGGTCGCTCTGGGTGCACAGGCCCAGGATCACCGGGTCGCGCGGCTTGATATTGGCGGAATTCCAGTGGGTTCGGCCGCGCACCTTATCGATGGTGTCCTTGGTGGTGCCCATCAGCTTGCCGATCTGGGTGTCGCTGAGCTGCGGGAAATTGCGCAGCATGAAGGCGATGCCGTCCGGGCGGTCGTTGCGCTTGGCCACCGGGGTGTAGCGCGCGCCCTTCTGCTTCTTGGCCGGGTTGGCCGAGGCGAGCAGCTTCAGCTTGGCGTTCGGGTCCTTCTCGCAGCGCGCGATCTCGGCAGCGGTCAGCTGGCTGTTGGCGATCGGGTCATAGCCGACGATGCCGGCGGCAACCTCGCCATCGGCAATGGCCTGGACCTCCAGCGGGTGCATGCCGCAGAGATCGGCGATCTGGGTGAAGGTCAGCGCGGTCTTGTCGATCAGCCACACGGCGGTGGCCTTTGGCATCAGCGGCAGGGTCATGGCATCTTACCTTGGTCCGGGCCCCGATATCCGGCCCTCGGCGCGAGCGCGCGGGGACAGCAGGGCGGGAAAGCCGGGCATATGGACCCGGGGGGCTTGGCCGGTCAAGCGCCGCAACGCGGGGTCACAGGCGAATCGCTTGAACGTCATGCGTTCCCTCTGAGCACTGTCTCCAGGTAATCGACGTTCCACCCGGCCTTCTTGCGGCGGTTTTTGAAGCTTGTGGTGGGTCTGGCGGCAGACAGCAGGTTCAGCGCGGTGTGTCGAACGATTG
>CAXNGD010000346.1:0-3257 GCA_964201575.1 Acetobacterales bacterium
ACACAAACACCGTCTCCTGCGCCCCCTCGCTCGCCGGCGCCGCCTCCGCCGGTGCCGCCATCACCGGCGGCGCGGGGGCAGGCGCCGCCATCGGTGCCGCCGAAGCCCCCGCCTCCGGCAACCGGATGCCCCGCGTCGTCTGCCGAGGCGCAGACCCGCCCAACTGCCCCAGAATTTCCGCCGCCCGCGTATCCACCCCCGGCAGGATCCGCCCCAACACCTCCACCGGAACCTCCGGCCGCGTCACAAAATAACTGCGGTACAAAGCCTGCCGGAACGTGACGGGGTTGGCATACTGCAACGCCACCTCAACCCCGCTCCAATCCGCCGCGGTCGTGTTCTCCAACACCGCCCAGCCCTGCAACCGCGCCTTCGCCCCCTCCTCACCCGGCAGCACCAGCCGATAACTCACCTTCCACAGCGGCGCCCCCACCACATAGCCAACCCGCACAATCCGCTCGCCCGTCCCCGGCGCCCGCAACGTCAACAGCCGCGAGCTCTGGCCCGCATCCCGCGTCAACGCCTCCAGCGCCCGCCCGATCCGCGCCCGCAAGCCCGGGTCCGCCACCGGCACCGACTCCGCATCCTCCAACACGAACTGCCGCAACCCCTCCGCGGTCAACAGCGTGACCCGCGTCCGCTCCACCGCCCCCTCACGAACCGAAACCTCCGGCACCCGCTCGGCCCGCAGCAACCGCCCGCTCATCGGCCGCGCGTCCCGTACCTCCAGCACCACCCCGCGCAGCGCATTCAAATACGCCAGCGGATCGCCCAGCGCCTCCGGCCCGAACGGCACATCGCCAAACGCCGCCGTCGTCCCATCCCGCCCCGGCAAGGTCTCGCCGCCAACCCCGCCGCGGCTATCAAACACCACCAGCGACTTCAGCACGTCATCCACCTGCTCCAACGGCACCGGCAGCCGCAGCACCGCATCCCCGCTCACCGCGGCAGCATACTCCACATACCCAACCCCACCCGAAGACAGCATCACCCGCCGCAAGACCGGCTCCCCCGCTCCCTGGGCGAACCCCACCGCCGGAGCCAACACCATCGCCGCCGTCAAAACGATGCGTCTCATGCCACCATCTCCATTGCCGCCCGCCAACCATGCCACGCCCACGCCCCATCCCGCCACCTTGCCGCCATCCCACACCTCCCCCACCTTGCGGGATACGGAGATCCACCATGCAAGACACCACCGACGCCGACACCCTCGCCACCATCTGGCTCGCCCGCTTCGCCGCCGCCATGGAACAAGGCGATGCCGAAGCCGTCGCCGCCCAGTTCCGCCCGGACGGCCACTGGCGCGACATCCTGGCCTTCACCTGGGACATCCGCTCCCTCTCCGGCCGCCCCGCCATCGCCGCCGCCCTCGCCCCCAAACTGGCGGAGCTCGCGCCCTTCAACTTCCACCTCCCCCCCGGCCGCACCCCGCCGCGCCGCGTCATCCGCGCCGGCGAACCCGTCATCGAAGTGATCTTCGCCTTCGAAACCCTGGTCGGAAACTGCAACGGCGTCGCCCGCCTCACCCCCTCCGGCCCGGACATCGCCGCCTGGACCGTCGTCACCACCCTGGAAGAACTCCACGGCCACCCAGACCCCTCCCACGCCCGCCGCAGCGGCGACCCGGATTACAGCCGCGACTTCGGCGGCGAGAACTGGACGGACAAACACCGCCGCGCCGCCCGCTACGAAGACCGAGACCCCGCCGTCCTGGTCATCGGCGCCGGCCAGGCAGGACTCTGCATCGCCGCCCGCCTCAAAGCCCTCGGCGTCGACACCCTGACCATCGATCGCGAAACCCGCATCGGCGACAACTGGCGCCGCCGCTACCATGCCCTGACCCTGCACAACGAAGTCCACGTCAACCACCTGCCATACATGCCCTTCCCGCCCACCTGGCCGGTCTTCATCCCCAAGGACAAACTCGCCAACTGGTTCGAATCCTATGTCGACAGCCTGGACCTCAATGTCTGGACCGAAACCTCCCTGACCGCCGGCACCTACGACACCGAAAAACAATGCTGGACCGTAACACTCGACCAGGCCGGCACCCCCCGCACCATGCACCCGCGCCACCTCGTCTTCGCCACCGGCGTCTCCGCCATGAAGATCATGCCGGACCTCCCGGGCCTGGCCGACTTCAAAGGCACCGTCATGCATTCCGGCGAATACACCGAAGGCCACGCCTGGAAGGACCGCCCCGCCCTGGTGCTCGGCACCGGCAATAGCGGCCATGACGTCGCCCAGGACCTGCACGGCGCCGGGGCAAACGTGACCATGGTCCAACGCAGCCCAACCTACGTCGTCAGCCTGCGCGAAGCCCAAAACGTCTACGCGATCTACACCGAAGGCCTGCCGCTCGAAGACTGCGACCTCCTCGCCACCGCCCAACCCTACCCCATCCTGGTCCAGGCCTACCAACGCGCCACCCGCGCCTCCGAAGCCGCCGACCACGACCTGCTCGAAGGCCTGGACCGCGCCGGCTTCCGCCTGGAAAAAAGCGACGGCACCGGCTTCCAAATGATGTACCTGCGCCGCGGCGGCGGATATTACTTCAACGTCGGCTGCTCAGACCTGATCATCAACGGCCAGATCGGCCTGGTCCAACACGACACCATCGAACGCATGGTCGAAAACGGCGCCCAACTGCGCGACGGCCGCATCATCAAGGCCGACCTGCTCGTCGCCGCCACCGGATACCTCAACCAGCGCGACATGGTGCGCCACCTGCTGGGCCCCGACATCGCCGAACGCATCGGCCCGGTCTGGGGCTTCGACCCCGGCGGCGAACTGGCCAATATGTGGCGCCAAACCCCCCAGCCCGGCCTGTGGTTCACCGCCGGCGGCCTGGCCCAATGCCGCATCTGGTCAAGGTACCTGGCGGTGCAAATCAAGGCGGCGGAGATGGGGGTATAGGAAAGGGAAGATTCTTCTTTTTCTGAACAAAAAGAAGCAAAAAAACTTTATTCATTCGCCCTCTGCCGGCAGTCCGGGCCAAGCGAAAGGTCAATGCTCCGCCGCGGGCGCCAGTTGACTGGCCCCACCCAAACAGATAAAGTTTTTTTGCTTCTTTTTGTTCACAAAAAGAAGTCTTCCTCCAGCCTTATACCAAGTCTCCCTGATCAGAACCTGTGCGCCCACTCGCGCATGCCGATGGACATGATGCGCCACGGCTGCGCTTCTAGCTTGTTCCATGTTTCGCAACAGTGATCGACGAGATCGTCTTCGTTGAGAAAGATGCGGTTGGAGAGCCA
>CAXNGD010000347.1:0-3255 GCA_964201575.1 Acetobacterales bacterium
AAAGGGCCGGAGGCCCTTTGGATCCCATTTTTTGGCCGCTGGCAGTCCGCCGACGCATCGCCGAGGACATGCACACCTGCCTCGGGAATGAGTCGGGACCAAAAAACGGGGATCAAAGGCCCCCCGGCCCTTTGCCGGCGGAGCCTTGCTCTTTACCTGGGCGTTCATCCGATTGCCCTGCGGCCTGTTGCAGCACCCGTTGCGTTCGGGATGCGGCAGGCCGTATACTTCCTACGTTGAGAGTGATTCTTATTTAGGTCGCAGCCGGGAGTGCAGCATGGGCCGGGATTTCAGCTATATCGCGCGGAATTGCGAGCGTGCGGTTGTGACCGCGTATCGCGACCTCCGGGTGCTGGGCAATGCCGATCCCGATGCGTTTCGCGCCTGTACCACGCTGTATCGCATCCATCACCCGGAATCCTCGGTCAACGAGGCGCGGCGGCTGGTGGCCGAGTGGATCGACCATCATGTTGTGCGGGCGTCCAACGCGCCGACGCCGGGATGCGAATGCCCGTGATCGGCTGAGGGTTACTTTTGCTGGGCCCAGGAGATGGCGGCCAGGGCCAGGGCGTCGATCGTGTCGATGGTTGGGACCGGCAGGGTGTGGTGCGGTCCGGCGAGGATGCCCAGCGGGATTTCGGTACAGCCGAGCACCACGGCCTGCGCACCGCGGGCGGCCAGCGACGTGACGATTTCGGCCAGCGGGGCATAGGCTTCGGCGATCTTGTTGGCCTTGACCAGGCCGATGGCGGGGGTGACGCGGCTGGCCATCTCATCCTCGCTCGGGGTGAGGCAGATCCAGCCCTGGGATTCCAGCCGGTCCTGATACAGGCGCATGCGCAGGGTGGCGGCGGTGCCCATCAGGCCGATGACGCCGCCACTTGGACCGGTGGGGGGGGCGACCTTGCGCAGCTCCGCCGCGGCGGCGTCGACGATGTGCAGGATTGGCAGGCCCTCGGCGGCCATGGCGTCGTACCAGCCATGGGCGGTGTTGCAGGGAATGGCGATGGCGCCGGCGCCGGCCGCCTTGAGCCCGCGTATGCCGCGCAACAGCCAGGGTTCGGGGTCTTCGCCGCCGGATAGTTTGCCGCGGGTGCGGTCGGGCACGCGGGGGTCGGACCAGAGGATGGCGGGGATGTGGTCCTGGTCGCGGCTGGCCGGGGTGAGCAGGGTCAGGCGGAGCATGAACTGGGCGCTGGCCAGCGGGCCCATGCCGCCGAGGACGCCGAGGATCTTGCCGGAGCTTGGGGAGGTGTCGGTCATGGCGCCACTGTGCCGCATCGCGGCGACGTGGCAAAGCTGTGCGGCGGAGGGAGAGCGTCATGGCAGGTGGATTTCACGTTTCTGGGCATCGCGGCGCGCGCGGGCTGTGGCCGGAGAACACGCTGGAGGGGTTTGGCGTGACATTCGCGCTGGGGGTCGACTCGGTGGAGCTCGATGTCGCGCTGACCGCCGATGGCGTGCCGGTGGTGGTGCATGACCCGGTGCTGAACGGCGACATCGTGCGCACGGCGGATGGGAGCTGGCTCGGGGCGGCGGGGCCGCTGGTGCGCGATCTCAGCCGGGCGGCGCTGCATCGCTATGATGTCGGACGGCTGCGGCCGGGCAGCGCCTATGCTGCGCAGTTCGCCAGCCAGGCGCCGCGCGATGGGGCGCGGATCCCTGCACTGGCCGATGTGCTGGCGCTGGCGCGGCCGGCGGGACTTGTGGTGGATATCGAGATCAAGACCCTGCCGGATCGGCCGGAGCTGACCGCGACACCGGAGCGGATGGTGGATGCGGTGCTGGCTGTGGTGGCCGCGATGGGCATGGCGGGCCAGGTGGTGCTGCGCTCGTTCGACTGGCGCGCGCTGCATCATGCGCGGCGGGTGGCGCCGGGGATCAGGCGTGCCTACATCACCAGCGCGGAGACCACGCTGGCGGCCGGGCTGTGGTGGGGCGGGGCCGACCCTGCGCGGCACGGCGGCTCGGTGCCGGCGACGATCGCGGCAGCGTCCGGGGCGGCAGTCCGGGGCGGCGGGAACCATCTGGGCGGCGGGGTTTCGCAGCCTGACGCCGGCGCTGGTGCGCGAGGCGCGCGGGCTGGGGCTTTCAGTGATGCCATGGACGGTGAACGCGGCCGAGGACATGGCGCGGCTGGTGGAGTGGGGGGTGGATGCGATCTGCACGGATTATCCGGACCGGTTGAAGTCCGTCCTGGCCCGTCAGGTGCCCGGGTAGAAATTGCTGCGGGCGGAGGCGCGAGAGACCAGCTCGCGCATGGCCGGGTTCTGGTGGGCGTTCTCGGCGACCAGTTCCTCCATCGGCACGAAATATTCGTGCGGCTGCGGCAGCTGGCACTCGGCGAAGCCATTGTAGTGGCGCTGCTTGAGGGCGTACATCACGCGGATGTCGCGCACCGGCATGACCAGCGGCAGGGTGGGCTCGGTCTTGACCACGCCGGTGGCTTTCCAGCGCGGCGTGGGGTCGGTGGGGGTGACCGGGGCGAGCAGTCAGGCGACCGGGCAGACGGCGAGCAGGGAGCGGGTGCTGGCGGCGAAGCGCGAGCGCTTGTCCAGCAGGTTCTGCAGCGAGCCGCAGGCCTCGATGGCGAAGATATCGACGAAGGGCTCGTGTACTGTGCCGCCGAAATTGAGCCAGAGCCCGTCCGGCAGGGTGCGCAGGCGGTTGCTGCCGGGGAATTTGAGGAAGGGCGGGGCCGGGGCAATGGGCTCGGGCGAGGGGTCGCCTGGCCGGCCGCGCAGCCAGCCATCGCTGCCTGGGGTCTGGGTGTCCAGCCCTGGCGGGCGCTGCGGCCATTGCTGGAGCCGGCGGCGGACGAGGTGATCGAGGGAACGTAACGCTTGCATGATGGGATCTCTCCTTCCGGAGAATGTGTGGGCGCTCCCATACCACCGTAGTCGCTGCCGATAGGCAACAAAAATATGTCGAGAAGTCTCTAATATAGAAGCTTTTTTACCATCGTTGGCGGAGGATTTTTGCTGGCCGGATGAGGTATTGAAAGGGCACAATGGTATGAAAAAATCGTTAATATATGTTACTGAATATGACGACTCACATCGTTGATTCCGTGAAACGGAGTCTTTCGAGCGCGTTGTACGAAGTTATACCAAGGCCCGGAGAATATGACTCAGGGGGATTCCCCGACGCGGGCGTGATCTGATTCTCTTGCTGGCGAACGCCGGAGGTTCGCCATGCCGCTTCCCCTTCGATCTGATTTTGACGCACTTGCGTTGCGTGCGGCGGCGCGACGGA
>CAXNGD010000348.1:0-3241 GCA_964201575.1 Acetobacterales bacterium
CGGTGTCCGGCGATTTCCGTCCGTTGCTGCGCCGCGCCGGCATGAATGTGGTCACGCTCGATCCCGCGGGTTCCATGGGCTGCATGCGGCTGAACCATCTGCAGCCGCCGTTCAACAACCCGGCGGCGCGGCGGGCGCTGTTCAAGGCGTTGAACCAGGAGGATTTCATGCTGGCCGCCTCGGCCGGTGACGCCACGATGTACACCGTCCCCTCGGGCATCTTTCCGCCCGGCACCCCGATGGCGAGCAAGGAAGGCATCCAGGTGCTGGCCGCCAAGCCGGATTATGCGGCGTCCCGGCGCGAACTGGAGGCGGCGGGCTACAAGGGCGAGCGCGTCGTGCTGCTGCACGCCAGCGATCTGGCGTCGGTGAAGACCCTTGGCGATGTGGCCGCGGACATGCTGAAGCGCGCCGGGCTGAACGTCGAGATCCAGGCGATGGACTGGGGCACCTTGGTGCAGCGCCGGGTCAAGAAGGACCCGATCGACAAGGGTGGCTGGAACGCGGCCTGCACCTACTGGTCGGGCCAGGACCACATGTCCCCGGCGGGCCATGTCTTCCTGCGCGGCAACGGCGAGAAGGGCGGCAACTGGGGCTGGCCTGAGAGTGCCGCGATCGAGGCGTTGCGCGAGGAATGGTTCGCGGCACCCGACCTGGCGGCGCAGCAGAATGTGGCGGGCGAATTGCAGAAACAGGCCCTGATCGACGTGCCCTATGTGCCGCTGGGCCAGGTGCTGGGCTCCACTGCGTATCGCAAGAACATCACCGGGGTGTTGAGCGGCATTCCCAGTTTCTGGAATGTGGAGCGCGTATCCGCATGACATGACGCGGCGCGGGCCCTTGAAGCCCGCGCTGCCCTCAAGGAGAGTATTCGTGAAACGACGTAGCCTTATTGCCGCCACCGCCGCCACCCTGGCCCTGCCGGCCGTGGTGCGGGCGCAGGCGAAAACCGCGCTGAATTTCATTCCGCAGATCGATCTTACCTTCCTCGATCCGCACTTCACTCCGGCGAATGTCACCCGCGTGCACGGTTTCATGGTGTACGACACGCTGTTCGGCGAAGACGGCAAGGGCGGCACCTCGCACCAGATGCTGGCCGGGCACGTCGTTGAGGATGGTGGTCGCCTGTGGAAGCTGACCCTGCGCGACGGCTTGCTGTTCCATGACGGCAGCAAGGTGCTGGCCCGTGACTGCGTGGCGAGCATCACGCGTTGGGCCAAGCGCGACCCGATCGGCGAGGCGATGATGTCGGCCACCGACGCGCTGACGGCGCCGGACGACATGACGATCCAGTTCCGCCTGAAGCGGCCCTTTGCGTTGTTGCCCTATGCGCTGGGCAAGGCGGCTTCGCCGATGTGCGGCATCATGCCCGCCCGCATTGCCGAGACTGACGCGTTCAAGCAGATCACCGAGTTCGTCGGCTCCGGACCATTCCGCTACAAATCGGATGAGCGGATCCAGGGCGCGCGCAACGTCTATGAGAAATTCGCCCAGTACAAGCCGCGCGACAGCGAGGCCGCGACCTGGACCGCGGGTGCCAAGGTGGTGCATTTCGACCGTGTCGTCTGGACCACCATGCCGGACAACTCGACCAAGGCAAATGCGCTGATCGCCGGCGAACAGGATTGGTGGGAGAACCCGAGCTACGATCTGTTGCCGCTGCTGCGCCGCAACAACCGTATTGCGCTCCAGGTGCTGGACCCGATGGGCGGCGTGCTGATGGTGCGCGGCAATATGTTGCAACCGCCGTTCAACAACCCGGCGATCCGCCGCGCGCTGCTGGAGGGGATCGACCAGACCAGCTTCATGCAGGCCGTGGTCGGGGATGAGGAACAATACATCCGCAAGCCGTACGGCGTGTTCCCGATCGGCGCACCGATGGCAAGCGATGTGGGGATGGAGGCCCTGACCGGACCGCGCGATCTGGTGAAGGTGCGAGAGAAGATCAAAGCGGCAGGATATGCCGGCGAGAAGGTCGTGCTGATCGTGCCGATCGACTACGTGAACCTGAAGGCCACCGCCGATGTCTGGGCCGACCTGCTGAAGAAAGTCGGCATGAACGTTGATTACGTGGCCACGGATTGGGGCCAGATGCTGACGCGACGCAACAATCAAGGTCCGGTCGATCAAGGCGGCTGGTCATGCTTCACCACCGGCTGGAGCGGCAGCAGTGTCGACACCCCGGCGGGCCATCCGCCATTGCGCGGCAATGGCGACCAGAAGGCGGCCTGGCCCGGCTGGTACGTCAAGCCCGAGATGGAGAAGCTGCGTAGCGCCTGGTTCGAGGCGCCGGACTTCACCGCACAGAAGACGATCTGCGCTGATATTCAGCGAATGGCGCTGCAGGATGTGCCGTTCTGGCCGCTCGGCCAATCGCTGGCGCCCACCGCCTATCGCCGTGACATCAGTGGCGTGGTCGATGGGTTTGCCGTGTTCTGGAACGTGAAACGGGGCTGACGCCCCAGGCCGGCGCTGTTGCCCGCATCGCCCAAACCATCTCGTCCCTTGGAGGCCCCATCATCATGAAGCGCCGCACTTTCCTCGCCACCGCCGCCGCCGGCGCCGCCATGGCCCCCGCCGTGGTGCGGGCTCAGAAGCAGACAACGCTGAAGTTCATCCCGCAGATCGACCTGGCCTTTCTCGATCCGCATTGGACCACGGCGTACATCACCCGCAACCACAGCTACATGGTGTTCGACACGCTGTATGGCGTGGACGGCAGCTACAAGCCGCAGCCGCAGATGGTCCAGGGCCGCACCGTCGAAAATGACGGCAAGCTCTGGAAGCTCACCCTGCGCGACGGCATGACCTGGCATGACGGCGAGCGCGTCCTGGCACGCGACTGCACCGCCTCGATCAAGCGCTGGGCCAAGCGGGATTCGCTCGGCGATGCGCTGATGCAGGCAACCGACGAGCTGTCCGCCCCGGACGACAAGACCATCCAGTTTCGCCTGAAGCGCGCCTTTCCGCTATTGCCCGACGCGCTGGGCAAATCGCCCTCGCCGATGCCGGCGATGATGCCGGAGCGGCTGGCCAATACCGATGCCTTCACCCAGATCAAGGAGATCATCGGCTCCGGCCCCTACAAGTACAAGGGCACCTCTAAGAATCCGAATTTCCGCCCCCGCCTGACCCGCTCTGTGTCACGATCGCCGCGAAAATTTCGGTCCGCCGCCTGTTTTCGTTCAGCCCCAACGTCCTGGAGTTGCATTTTCCCGGTCAGTCGATGGATGGCACACCC
>CAXNGD010000349.1:0-3205 GCA_964201575.1 Acetobacterales bacterium
ACGTGGGACCCTGAGTGGAACTACACCATCAGCCCAAGGTCATCAGACCGAAGCGAAATTTGTTGAGCGTAGCCTTAGCTGGCGACGAACCATCGAAGCGTTCGCAAACGCCGCCTCCCCAGAGGCATGGATCAGGGCAGCAGCAGGCTCGGGGCCGTATCAACAGAGTTCAACATAAGAGCGAAAACTTTTATCCACTAGGTCGTGACCAGGGAACCCAAGGTGGTTGCGACCTCGGCGGGGGACCATTGCATCGTGGCGGCGCCGACCACGATTTCCACGTAACATGAGTCGGGCCATGCTGTGTCGATGACACGGTTGACCAGCCAGACGCCGTCGCGCTCGGCGAGCTTGGTTGCTGTGGCTTCGATCGCCACGCGCGGGGCGGCGAAGTGGACCTGGAAGGAATTGCCGTGCGGTGCATGCGGGCGGGCGCGCAGGCCGGGGGTTGCGTCGATCGCCGCGGCGATGGCGCAGGCGTGGCGGTGGTATTCGGCCATCCTGGGCAGGTGCAGGCGCAGGCCTTCGAGCGCGGTCAGGACGTAGGGGAAGATCGTCGGCATGTCGCCGCCGACGCGGTTGCGCCAGGGCCGGCTGCCGGCGACCAATGCCGGTGATCCCGCCAGGACGCAGCCGCCCATGCCGCCGAGGCCCTTGTAGAAGCTGACATAGACGCTGTCGGCCAGGGCGGCGATCTCATGCAGGCTGCGGCCGTAATGCGGCGCCACTTCCCACAGGCGTGCGCCGTCCAGGTGGAACGGGATGTTGCGCGATCGGCACCAGGTGGAGACGCCGACCAGGTCGTCCCATGATGGCGCGGTGAATCCGGCGCGGCGCAGCGGCACTTCCATGGTCACGCAGCCGAGGGCTTCGCTGGCGCGTTCGAGGTCGGCGGCGGTGAAGTGGCGGATGTCGCTGCCCAGGCGGAGCGACACCAGCCCGGCCAGGCGGTCCAGCGTGTCGTGTTCGTCCATGGCGAAGTGGCTGGAGGGGTGCAGGGCGACGATGCGGCGGTTGGTGGCCTGGCAATGGACCAGCAATGCGGCCTGCTGGGCGGTGATGCCCTTGGCGAAGAACATGCCGGCGGGCTTGCCCAGCAACGCCGCGGTTTCCTGTTCCAGCTGCTTCATCGCCGGGCCGTCGGAATAGACGTCCAGTTCCAGGTCCAGCACCGGCGAGGCGGCCAGGCGGGCTACCCAGTCCTTGGCTGTGGCGCGGCCATGGCCGGTCAGGACGCGGGTGCAGCGGCCGCGCAATGCCGGATCGGGAAAGCCCCCGGCCAATCCTGTGCTCGTTCCCAATGCATCGGCCATGATCCACTCCCAGCTTTCGCCGAACCCTAACAGAACCGCCAGGAGCTGCTACAGTCTGGGGCTGCTACACTCGCCGAAATCGCTCCCGGAAGGCCACCCCATGCCCGAAACGCTCGACCAGGTTCTTGCTGTCCTGCCCCATCGGTTCCAGGGGTCCGGGGGTGCGGTTGCTGTGCTGCGGGACGGGCAGCTCATGGCGCGGCACGCCTGGGGCTATGCCGATCTCGAACGCCGGATACCGTTCACGGCCGCGACGATGTTCCTGATCTGCTCGATCTCCAAGCAGTTCACCTGTGCCACCACGCTTTTGACCACCGATCTCGATCGGCGTCCCGATGCGCTGGAGCCCGATCTTGCCGCGCGGCTGAAGCATTTGCCCCAGCGTCCGAGCGCCACGCTGCTGGCGCACAACCAGTCCGGCCTGCGCGATTACTGGGCCCTGACCGCGCTGGCCGGTTCGCCGGTGGAGGCGCCGTTCACCGAGGCCCAGGCCCGTCGGCTGGTGGACCGGACCGAGACGCTGCAGTTTGCCCCGGGCACGCGGTATTCGTACTGCAACCACAACTTCCGCCTGTTGGGCGACATGATCAGCCAACGGGCCGGGCGGAATCTGGGCGAGCTGATGCGGCATTATGTGTTCGACCGGGCGGGGATGCCGACCGCCCGGCTCAATGCCGATACCTCTGTGGTGCCGGGCTTTACCGTGGGCTATGAGGGGTCGCAGGCCGAGGGGTTTCGTCCGGCGGTGAACCGCATCACCTGGACCGGCGATGCCGGGGTGTCGGCCAGCCTGGACGATTTGATCGCTTGGGAGCGCCATATCGACGCGACCCGGGACAATCCGGAATCGATCCACGCCCGCCTCGCCGTCCCGGTCGCCTTCGCCGATGGGGCGGCGGCCGGCTATGGCTGGGGCCTGTCTCGCGGCAAGCTGCTCGGCCGGTCGGTCATCGGCCATGGCGGCGGCTTGCGCGGCTGGCGGAGCTTTCGGTTCTATGCGCCGGCCGAGCGCATCTCGGTGGTGGTGCTGTTCAACCACATGGAGGACCCGCGGGCCGCGGCCTCGCAGGTTTTCGCCGCTGCCTTGGGCGAGGACATCCCGGCCATGGCCACCGGGCCGCAGATCGACTGGGCCGGGCGCTATATTGATCCCGAGACCGGCCTGGCCGCCAGGGTTGACGCGATGCTGAACGGCCAGGCGGCGCTGCATTTCGCTGGCCACCCCGAAGTGGTGGCGCCGACGGCGCAGGGCGATTTCGCCGCCGGGTCGCTGCGGCTGCGGCCCGAGGGCGGCAGGCTGCGGATGGTCCGCGGCGGGGACAACATCGACACGCTGTTGGAACCGGTGGCCGGCGCGGCGCCGATGGATGTCGCGGGCAGGTATCGTTCGGCGGAGTTCGGCGCGGACATCACCGTGGCCGAGACGGGCGGCACGCTCTACGCCGCCTGTTCGGGCGAGTTGGGCGAGGGCGCGATGGTGCCGCTGATCCCCTATGCCGCCGATACCTGGCTGATGCCGTGCCCGCGCTCGCTGGATTTCTCGGCGCCAGGCGACTGGACGCTGACGTTCGAGCGCGCGGGGGGAGAGGTCACCGGGCTGCGCGTCGGCTGCTGGCTAGCGCGGCGGATTGCGTATCGCCGTGTCTGATCCCAAGGCGAGTAAGGGAGAAAGTGCTTCTTTTTGAAAAAAGAAGCAAAAACTTTCATCCATTGGCCGCGCGCTACCCTGATGAGCACGCGACCAATGGATAAAGGTTTTTTGGTTGGCGGATTCAAGTTTGGGAGCGAACGCCGCCGGGAGTCCCTATAGGATAGGGTGTCCCGATGGGTTCTCACCGACGCGCGCTGACGATTGTTGATCGGACGACGATTGAGCTTCGTTTGCAGGACGG
>CAXNGD010000350.1:0-3182 GCA_964201575.1 Acetobacterales bacterium
GCGCAAAGCTCGGGGTCTCCTTCTGGGACTACCTCGCAGACCGCATCGGAGGGATCAAAGCGCCCGCCATCCCGGGCCTTCCCGATCTCATCCGAACCCGCACGCGAGCCGCTTGACCCACACTGCCCGGGGTTTTGCCCCGGCTACCCTTTGGCCGAATCGCCGCGAGGTGGCACGTCCCTGCGGCGTAACCGACGGGGAGAGCACTGATGGCTGGCCACGGGCATGCCAATCACGGCGGCGACAAGCGTATCGCGCTGTTGATCGCGGTGCTGGCGCTGTTCCTGGCCCTGGTGGAGACCGGGGCGAAGAGCGCGCAGACCGAGGCGATCACCCGCAATGTCGAGGCGGCGAACCTGTGGTCGTTTTTCCAGGCGCGGACCATCCGCCAAACCACGGTGCGCACCGCCGTCGAGGAAGCCGAGTTGGCCAAACTGGGTGCGCAGGGCGAGATGCTGGTGGCGATCGAGACGCAGCAGAAGCGCTGGCGTGACTCGGCGGCGCGGTGGGAGAGCGAGCCGGAGACCGGGGAGGGGCGCCGCGAACTGGCCGAACGCGCCAAGAAGGCCGAGGCGGCGCGCGAGCGCAGCATGGCCGCCTATCACCTGCTCGAATACGGCGCGGCGGCGTTCCAGGTTGCCATCGTGGTGGCTTCGGCTTCGATCGTGACCGGGGTGGGGCTGCTGGCGGCGGGCGGGCTGGTGCTGGGGGTGATCGGTGTCGGGCTTGGCCTGCTTGGGTGGCTGGCGCCGTTGGCCGTGCATTTTTGATCCGCTGCGGCGGCGGCGACGAAGGGAGGTGCGTCGCGGCCCGAGTTGCGATTGAATGGCGCCGGGATGGCCGGCCGCGGGGCTGGGCGTTGCGGCGGTGCGGTTGGCGCGTCGAAGGGATGTGCGGATGAGCGAGCCTGGCGACGGGACCGAGCGAACGATGGTGAGCCGTGCCGCGGTGCCGAGTGGCCCGGTGGACGCTTCCGTGGTGCATGCGCTTCTACTGGAGGCTGAGGGCACGCAGCCGAGTCGCTTTGCGCTGGGAGATACGGCGCTTCTGGTGGGCAGGGTCGCGCCGGCGGCGATCGTTCTGGAGGGTGGAGCGGTGTCGCGCCGGCACTGTATGGTTGATCGGGTGGGCGACCAGGTGCGGGTCACCGACCTGGGCTCGACCAACGGCACCTATGTCGATGCTGTCCGCGTCGTCGAGCCGGTGTTTCTCGCCGACGGGGCGGTGATCCAGATCGGTGCGCACAGGCTGCGCTATGAGCGGCGGCGGCGGGAGGAGGCGGCGGCGGCGGCGTCCTTCGCCAGCGACCTCGCGCGGGCGCGTGACTACGTCAATGCGCTGTTGCCGCCGCCGATCGCCGAGGGGCCGGTGCGCGCGGCCTGGACGTTCCAGCCCTGTGCGGCGCTGGGCGGCGATGCGTTCGGCTATCATCGCGATGGCGACTGGTTCCACGCCTATATCCTCGATGTCTCCGGCCATGGCGTGGGTGCGGCGATGCACTCGGTGAGCGTAATGAACGTGATGCGGCAACAGGCGCTGCCCGGGATCGATACCCGCGACCCCGCGGCGGTGCTCAGCGCGTTGAACGACATGTTCGACATGGAACAGCACCACGGCATGTTTTTCACCATGTGGTACGGGGTGCTGCATGTACCCAGCCGGCGCTTGTCCTATGCCGCCGGGGGTCACCATCCGGCGGTGCTGCATGTGCCGCAGACCGGCGAGATCCGAAGGCTGCCGGCGCGCGGTGCGGGGATTGGCACGATGCCGGGCTATGCCTATCAAACGGCGCATGTCGAGCTTCCGGCGGGCGGGCGGCTGTTGCTGTTCAGCGATGGCGCGGTGGAGCTTGCCGACGATGTCGCCGGCCCCTGGGGCATGGCGGAGGTGGCGCAGGCGCTCTGTGTGCCCGGCCGCGACTGGGCCGAGGGGCCGGAACGGCTGTACCGCCAGGTGCGGGCGCTGTCCGGATTGCGGCCGCTGGATGATGATTTCTCCTTACTGGCGCTGCAATTTGCCTGATCTGGAGGCACGATGATGAAGAAGGGTTTGTCGACATGAAGTTCGAGATTTCCACCCTGCGGCCGGGCGTGAGCCGCGTGGTGCTGGACGGCCGGGCCGATGCCGCGGCGGTGGATGGCATCGAGGCGGCGCTGAGCGCGCAGTTTCGACAGGTTGATGGCAATGTCGTGCTGGACCTGTCCGGCGTGCCGTTCATGGGGTCGCTCGGCATTCGACTGTTGATCTCGCTGGCCCGGATCGTGGGCCGGCGGTCTGGGCGCATCGCGATGACCGGGGTTCAGCCGCAGGTGCTGGAGGTGTTCGAGACGATGGCCCTTTTCGACCTCATCCCGCACGCCCCGGACCAGGAGTCGGCGCTGGCGCTTCTGGCCTGATGCGCCATTGGCGGCCTGGCGAGGGGGTTGACGAATTGCATCTCGCGCTGGATCTGGAGGCACGGGCGCTTGCCGAGGCCCAGCGCCAGCTCGCCAGCTTTCTGGCGGAGCGGGGTTGTCCCACCGATGTGCGGTTCCGGGTGGAGCTGGTGGTGGAGGAGGTGGTGATGAATGTCATCCGCCATGCCCGATTGGACGGGGCGACGCGCGCTGCACTGCATGCCCGCTATGATGGCGGGTTGGCGGCGATCGCCATTGAGGATGACGGCCCGGCTTTCGACCCGTTGGCCGCGCCGCTGCCGCCGGTGGGCGAGGCATTGAGCGGCCACCGCGATGGCGGGTTTGGGCTGCATCTCATTCGGCGCCATAGCGACGGGGCGCGGTATGCGCGCGCGACGGACGGCAACCGGCTGGAGCTGGAATTTTCGCCGCGCCACGATTGAAGCGGCCGATATCCAGTCCACCGTGGTGCCGAAATCGATCTGAAGGTCGGGATGGTGGGCGCGACAGGGATTGAACCTGTGACCCTTCGCGTGTGAAGCGAATGCTCTCCCGCTGAGCTACGCGCCCCCGCTGAGCTCAACACCCGGCCCAGCATGGGCGAGATAGGGGGGTTCGCCAGGGGTGTCAAGCGGCGCGGTTGCGGCGGACAGGGCAATCGGATGAACGCCCAGGTAAAGAGCAAGGCTCCGCCGGCAAAGGGCCGGGGGCCCTTTGATCCCCGTTTTTTGGTCCCGACTCATCCCCGAGGCAGGTGTGCATGTCCTCGGCGATGCGTCGGCGGAC
>CAXNGD010000351.1:0-3135 GCA_964201575.1 Acetobacterales bacterium
TCGAGACGGCAAAAATCATCTCAAGCACGGCTTCGACCATCCTACGCCGCGCCACAGATCACCAACCAACTCAATCGATACTCGTGCAGACCGAATGATCAGTTACTCCACTCCGACAGGCTGCTAGTGTAGCGCAAACTCGTCCAGGACCAGAACCATGCCCGATCCCGGCTTCGTCGTGCCCGCCGGCGCCACCGACTGCCACATGCACATCTTCGGCGACATGGCGGCCTATCCGCCGGCGGCATTGCGCGCCTATGACCCCACCCCCGCCACCCTGCCGGTTTACAACGCCGAAGCCGCCCGCATGGGCTTCTCCCGCGTCGTCTTCGTCCAGCCCAGCGCATACGGCACCGACAACACCTGCATGAAGGACGCCCTGCGCGCCCGCCCGGACAGCAGCCGCGGCATCGCCGTGATCGATGCAGGAACCAAGGAAGCCGAGCTGAAGGAGCTGAAGAAACTCGGCGTCCGCGGCGTCCGCCTCAACCTGGTCAGCAACGGCATCCCCGACATCGCCGCCGCCACCGCCCAGTTGCAGGAAACCGCCAAGCGGGTGGCCAAGCTCGGCTGGCACATCCAGATCTTCGCCCTGCCCTCCCTGCTCGCCGGCATCGCCCCGGCCATCGCCGAGCTCGGCGTCGATGTCGTGATCGACCACATGGGCGCCGGCGACGGCCAACTTACCGCCAGCCGGCCGGGCTTCGACGACGTCCTCGCCCTGCTGCGCGCGGGAAGGGCCTGGGTGAAAGTCTCCGGCGCCAACCGCGTTTCGCGCCAGGCCGGTGGCTTCGAGGATGCCGTGCCGGTCATCAAGGCCCTGGTGGACGCCAATCCGGACCGCGCCGTCTGGGGCACCGACTGGCCCCATATCGGCCCGCACAAGGCCGGCGCGCCCGAGCGGGTGGTCTACATGCCCCACGACAACCGCGCCCTGTTGCAACTGCTCGGCCGCGCCGTGCCCGATGCGGCGGCGCTGCACAAGGTGCTGGTCGACAATCCAGCCAAGCTCTACGGGTTCTGAGGGACGACACCATGACCGACAAGCTGCTGACCCCACTGAAGCTGGGCCGGATCGAACTGGCCCACCGCGTGGTGATGGCGCCGCTGACCCGGATGCGGGCGCATTGGCAAGGCAATGTGCCAACCGCCATGAACGCCGAATACTACGCCCAGCGCGCCACCAAAGCCGGCCTGCTGATCGCCGAGGCAACGCCGGTGTCATGGCAGGGCCACGGCCATTCCAACGTCCCCGGCATCCACACCGCGGCGCAGATCGCCGGCTGGCGGCTGGTGACCGACGCCGTCCATGCCAAGGGCGGCTTCATCTACCTGCAACTCTGGCACACCGGCCGCGTCTCGCATTCCACCCAGCAACGCGACGGCGGCAAGCCAGTTGCCCCGTCCCCAATTGCTGCCCAGGGCATGACCGCCAACGCCTTCGGCAAGCGCGTGCCATACGAAACCCCGCGCGCCCTGCGGCTGGACGAGATGCCCGGGCTGGTGGCGTCCTGGGCCCAGGCGGCGAAGAACGCCATCGCCGCCGGGTTCGACGGCGTCGAGATCCACGGCGCCAACGGCTACCTGCTGGAACAGTTCCTGCAATCGCGCAGCAACATCCGCACCGACCGCTATGGCGGCAGCATCGCGAACCGTTGCAGGCTCCACCTGGAAATCTCCGAAGCCGTGGTGGCCGCCATCGGCGCCGATCGCACCGGCATCCGGCTGTCGCCCTACGGCATCGCCAATGACAGCGGTGAGGCCGATCCGATGCCGCTCTACTCCCATCTGATCAATGAACTCGCCAAACTCAACCTCGCCTACCTCCATCTGATCGAGCCGCGTGCCAGCGGCACCGGCCAGGCCGAGGTGTTCCGTGCCGAGCAACCCTCCACCGCCGCCCTGTTCCGGCAAACCTGGCCAACCGCCCTGATCGATGCCGGCGGCTACGATGCCCCCGGCGCCATCGCCGCGGTGGCCGAGGGCCGCACCGACGCAGTGGCGTTCGGCCGCTTCTTCATCAGCAACCCCGACATCGTCCGCCGCATCGCGACAGGGGTGGAGTTCACCCCGTACAACCGGGCGACGTTCTATGGCGGCGGGGCGGCGGGCTACACCGACTACCCCACCCTGTCCGCCTAGATCCGCTTGCCGCGCCACGTCTCCGGCGCGAACGCGGCAAACAACATCCCGGAGACGGCAAGCAGCCCGGCGCAGACGATCAGGCCCGCCGTCGGTCCGTAGAAATCGGTGACCAGGCCGAGGCCGATCGGGCCGGCGACGTAGCCGATATCGCCGAGCATGCGGAACAGGCTCATCGCCGCTGCGTTCATCCCCTGCGGTGCGGCATCGGCGGCATAGGTCGCCGGCGCCGCGCCGCCCATGCCGCTGGCCAGCCCCCAGGCGAGGCTGGCGGCCATGAACCAGGGCAGGTCCGGGGCGATGCAGAACAGCAGCATCGCCACTGCCGTCAGGAAGGTCGTCGGCACGATCACCAGCTTGCGGCCGTAGCGATCCGAGAGCCAGCCGGCGGGATAGGCTGCGGCGAGGCCGACCACGCTGCCCATCGCCATCGACAGGCCGATCGTGCCCGGTGCCAGACCGAGCCACACGGCACCCAGCAAGGGCACGATGTTGAACAATCCGCCGGTCCGGGTGGCGGCGTTGACCAGGGCGACGAGGCAGACCAGGGCGAAGCCGCGATTGGCGCCGACCAGGCGAAGCTGGGCGAAGAAGCTGGGCATCTTCGTGCCACGTGCGGTTTCCCGCGCCAGGTCCCGGGTCTCGCCGACCGCGAACCAGGCGATCGCCCCCACGCCCAGGCCGATCACCGCATAGGCCCAGAACGGGGCGGACAGTCCGAACCACTCGGCGAGCAATCCACCGGGCAAGGGGCCGGCGCCGGCGGCGAAGATGAAGCTGCCCCAGTAGAGCGACATCATCCGGCCGCGACGCTCCGGCGTGGTGATGTCGACCAGGACGATCTGGCCGGCGGTGACCACGAAGCCCGCCCCGAAGCCGGCGACGAAGCGGCCGGCCATGAACTCCGGATAGGTGCTGGCCAGGGCGCACCAGAGATTGCCGGCCGAGGTCAGGATGGCGCCGAAGGCCAAGGCGTGGCGGCGGCCGAAGCGG
>CAXNGD010000352.1:0-3116 GCA_964201575.1 Acetobacterales bacterium
GTCAAAATCGACCCGCAGAGAGCCATCATCCGATTCACCCGCTGGGTGTTCCATGAACTCACCACCATGACAGACACAACGTCTTGATATTCATGGCAGATTCGGATGATTCGTACAACTATATTGTCGTTTATCTGGGAAATCCGGGCCTATACTGGTTGCAAAGGAATGCCGCGATGCGACATCCGATCCTGGCCACCCTGGCCGCACTGCTGCTGGCGCTCGGTCTGTCCGGTGCCGCGAACGCCGGGCCGTTCGATGATGCCCTGGCCGCTGCCAACCGGGGCGACTACGCAACCGCATTCCGGCTCTACCGACCGCTGGCCGATCAGGGCAACGCCAGCGCTCAGGACAACCTCGGGCTCATGTATGCCAAAGGCGAGGGCGTGCCGCAGAACAATGCCGAGGCGGTGAAGTGGTTTCGTCTCGCCGCCGTTCAGGGCAACGCCAGCGCGACGAGGTAGCGCCAGGGCACGAATTGCCGGTCGAGGCGGCGCACCGCGTGCTGCGACAGCGGCGCGACATCCTCCACCGTGTCCGACACCGCCAGCGCATCGAGGCCGGAGGGCATGGATTGAACCCGGATCTCGGCCAGTAGGTCCCCCGCCGTCTTCTGCAACGACACATACCCCGCCGAGCCCCCCCCGACGGGCGAGAGATAGGCCGGCAGGCCGGAGAAGCGCGCCGTCATCAGCGTGCACGCCCGCAGTGCCGAGGTGGAGGCGAGATGCGTGATGGCGGACGCCACCATGTCGAGCGCGAGCGTCAGCGCGGGATTGTGGAAGTTGGGGGTGGAGAGAATCTCGCCCGCCTCCAGCAATACCATCGGCGTAGTGGTGGTGCCGTTCACCTCCGCCTCGACGATGCCCACCGCCATCTCCAGCGCCCAGCGCGCGGCCCCGAGCGTGGGCGCGGCCAGGCGGAAGCAGAGTGCGTCCTGGAGGCTGCGGGCGGCCCCGGGCGCGCAGTATCGGGCTCTCCTCGATCAGTGGATCAACGCGCTGGCGCGAGAACCGCTTTGCCAATTCCACAGTCGGCTGCACGCAGAGCATGGGCCCGGGTGCACCCTCGCCGCTTTCGGCCTGTTCGGTCTTGCGGGCTTCCTGGCGTTCGGGGGCGTTCAGCAGGTCGAAGGCGCGGACTGCCACCACGGAACCGCCGGCGATGCGCAGGGCGGCCAGCGAGATGCCGAAGAATTCCAGGATATAGGCGCCGCCCCACAATGCGCCGAGCATAACGCCCAGCGAATACAATGCGACGCGGTTGGACAGCACCAGGCGCTCGGCGCGGCCGAGATGAGCGGTCACCTCGTTGAAGATGAAGGCGGCCCCGGGCGGGTTGACGATAGAGAACAGGGCGGGGAAGGCCAGCAGAAAGGTGGTCAGCGCGAGATTCATCCGTTGCTCCCGGCGAAAGGGAATAGACGTTTTTTGGTTCTTTTTTTCAAAAAAGAACAAGCACTTCTTTTTGAAAAAAGAAGCAAAAACTTTCGTTCATGGGCGGCGGGCCAGGACGGTTGATTGCAGGTTGGCGGGGAGGCAGATTGGGGGCAGACAAGTGAAGGGACTGCTGCGATGAAGACTCGTGCTGCTGTGGCGCGCAAGGCCGGGGCGCCGTTGAGCCTGGAGACCGTGGACCTTGAGGGACCGCGAGAGGGCGAGGTGCTGGTTGAGATCAAGGCGACCGGGATTTGTCATACCGATGAGTTCACGCTGTCCGGGGCCGATCCGGAGGGAATTTTTCCGGCGATCCTGGGGCATGAGGGGGCGGGGGTTGTTGTTGACGTGGGGCGTGGCGTTTCGTCGTTGAAGAAGGGCGATCATGTCATTCCGTTGTACACGCCGGAATGCCGGCACTGCGAATACTGCCTGAGCCGGAAGACCAATCTTTGCATCACGCTGCGGGCGACGCAGGGTAAGGGCGTGATGCCGGATGGGACGAGCCGGTTTTCGTGCGATGGCGAGGTGATCTCGCATTACATGGGGACGTCGACGTTTTCGAATTTTACGGTGTTGCCGGAGATTGCCTTGGCGAAGATCCGGTCGGACGCGCCGTTCGAGAAGGTTTGCTACATCGGCTGCGGGGTGACCACCGGGATTGGGGCGGTGATCAATACGGCGAAGGCGGAGATGGGCTGCCGGGCGGTGGTGTTCGGGCTCGGCGGGATCGGGCTGAATGTGATCCAGGGGCTGCGGATGGTGGGGGCGGAGCAGATCATCGGGGTGGATATCAATCCCGGGCGGAAGGCGATGGCGGAGAAGTTCGGGATGACGGATTTCGTCAATCCGAAGGAGGTGGAGGGCGATCTGGTGCCTTACCTGGTGAACCTGACCAAGGGGGGGGCGGATTACTCGTTCGAGTGCGTGGGGAATACGACGCTGATGCGGCAGGCGTTGGAGTGCACGAAGCGGGGCTGGGGCAAGTCAGTGATCATCGGGGTGGCCGGGGCGGGGCAGGAGATCAACACGCGGCCGTTCCAGCTGGTGACCGGACGGACCTGGATGGGCACGGCGTTTGGCGGGGCACGGGGGCGGACGGATGTGCCGAAGATCGTGGACTGGTACATGGAGGGGCGGATCAATATCGATGATCTGATCACGCATGTGTTGCCGTTCGAGAAGATCAATGAGGGGTTTGATCTGATGCACCGGGGGGAGAGCATCCGGAGCGTGGTGGTTTACTGAGGGGCGGAGGCAGATTCAGGATTTTTCGCCCTCCGGGCGCGGTGAGGAAGAAGACGCCGCTTCGCCGCTGCGCTCCGGGCTGGCCGCCGCCGCTCGGGCGCTCCGCGCCGGTCGCTTGCTTTGGCCTGCCCTGCGCTCCGCTTCGCCGGTCACCTGAACTCGGGCACAGCGAAAGCCCAGGTCGTCGTTGCGGGAGCCGGGGTGGAGCGCGTGACGCACAGCCGCCCGCACGTTGCGCGCGGTGAGGAACCATGCCCCGCCGCGGAGCACCCGGGACGCGGCACCTCTCTCTCCGATCCAGGCGGATCCATCCTTCGGCGCTTGCTGGTAGCTGTCATGCCAGGTGTCGCCGCAAACGCCGGCTGGGTCAGCGTCGGGATTGACCATGACACGGCGGCGTTCGCCGTCAATGCGATCCGCCGCTGGTATGAT
>CAXNGD010000353.1:0-3096 GCA_964201575.1 Acetobacterales bacterium
CTGGATGAGAACATCTATCCAAAGGCAATCCGCGTCAGCGACCAGGAGATGGCGACCCTCAACATCGCCACCAACACGTGGCACCCTGAGTGGAACTACACCATCAGCCCAAGGTCATCAGACCGAAGCGAAAATTGTTGAGCGTAGCCATAGGGACGATGGGTGCGCACCAGGCGGATGATCTTCTCGCGCAGTTGCACCTCGCTGACATCGCCGAGCGTGTCGGTGCAGTAGCCGAGCTCGACGGTCTCGGCGATGCCGAGCGCCGCGCAGGCGGCTTCGAACTCGGCCCTGTTGGCGGCGAAGGTGGCGGCCTCGGTCAGGCCGACGGAGTCCCAGCGGTCATCGGTAGCGCGGACGCAGACGACGCGCCAACCGGCATCGGCCCAGCGGATGATGGTGCCGCCGAGCGATAGGGCGGGATCATCGGCATGGGCGATCACCAGCAGGATGGTGCGGCCCGTGCCGGCGGGCATGGCGGTGTGGATCGTTGGTGCGCTCATGCGATGGTGTCCCGGATGCGGGCCGTCTTGTGGGCTCGGACGTCCTCGCTGTGGCCCCGCGGCATCGGCGATCAGCTTGCGACAGAACGCTCGGTGGCAGGTGGCGTTGAATGATAGGCGGCTTCGACCCCCGCGCGGACGCGGTGGACGAAATCGGGCGCGATCTCGGTATCGTGCGCAATCGAGTGCCACAGCCCGTGGCGGGCGACGAAGCCGCGCATGGCGGCAACTGCGGCGCCGACATCGTCCCAGGTGAGCCCCATTGCCGCCGGCCGGATATCCAGGCCGATGTCGCGCATGGCGCACAGCATCTCCTCGGCGCGGCTGTCGTGCAGCAGGCTGCCGATATAGACGCCCAAGCCGACCGGCTGGCCGTGGATGAACTTTCGGCCAGTGAGATACTCGAGCGTGTAGAAGAAGAAATGCTCCACGCCCTCGATATGGCGCGGCATCCAGCCCGCTTCATGGAACGAGCCGCCGCCCCAGCGGAGCCCGTCGATCAGCACGGCGATGCCGCGATCGGTGAGGTCGCGGATATCCGTCGCATGGGCAAGCACCGCGTCGACCTTCTGCAACGAGCGTTGCGCCAGCGCGTCGTCATAGGGCCAGTGTGGCTCGCAGGCGCCGATGCCGTCGGCATAGCGCCAGTCGAGCACGCCGGTATGGTTGCACAGGATGTCGCCGATGCCGGAGTAGTTCAGCTGCCGTGGTGCTGCGCGCAGGATGTCGGTGTCGATGTAGACGGCCTCTGGCACCGCCCAGCCGACATACTGCACCACCCCATCCACCCGGACCCCCGCGCGGTGGCCGAACATGGCATCCACGCTGAGCGCCGTCGGCACCTGGAACAGCGGGAGGCGGCGGCGCCAGGCGACGTATTTCGCAGCGTCGATCGCCATGCCGCCGCCCAGGCCCACCACGGCTTCGACGGCCGGCAGCGCGGCCAGCATTGCCTCCAACGCCTGTTGGTCGACCGAGGCGACGAAGTGGACGCGGCAATCGGCGCCCTCGAAGGCGGCACCGAAGAGCGGCCACAGATCCTCCATCGTCACAACCAGGAAGGGCCGGTGCACGAAATGGCGTAGTTCGCCCAACAGGCCGCGACCGAGCACTGCCTGGAATCCGGGCGAGGCGATCATGGCCGGCGCAAGGCGGCGAATGGTGCGGACAAGGGCGTATCCCGTCATGCCGCGGAACCCTAAACTTTCCTAGCTGTCTTGGTCAAGCCGATGCCGGGGTGGTTGCCGCAGGGCAATCAGGTGAACAAGCAAGGCTCCGCACGACGCCGGCGGAGCCTTGCTTTCCACCTGGGCGTTCACCCGATTGCCCTGATGGTTGCCGGCCTGCCTTGCCGAGGTCGGGCACCCCTGGCATCGTCGCGGTAACGAAAGCAGGGGAGACGGGCGATGGATTTCTCGGGCAAGGTAGCGATCATCACCGGCGGCGCCAACGGCATCGGCCAGGCCGTGGCGCGCGGCCTGGCGGCACGCGGTGCCCGCGGCATTCTGGTGGTGGATCGCGACGTGGCGGCGGGCGACGACACCGTGGCAGCCCTGCGCGCCGCAGGTGCCCAGGCGGTGTTCACCGCTGCCGATGTCAGCAATTCGCGCGATGTCCAGGCCTATGTGAAGCTGGCCCTGGACACCTGGGGCGCCATCGACTGTTTCCACAACAATGCCGGCATCGAAGGCCGCATCGGCACCACCGCCGAATATGACGAGGCGGTGTTCGACAGCGTTATGGCGGTCAACGTCAAGGGGGTGTTCCTCGGCATGCGCCACGTCCTGCCGGTGATGATCCGGCAGGCGCGCGGATCGATCGTGAACACCGCCTCGGTTGCCGGCCTGTTCGGCACCCCGGGCATGCCGGCCTATGTCGCCAGCAAGCACGCGGTGATGGGCCTGACCAAGGTTGCGGCCGGCGAGGTGGGGCCGCTGGGCATCCGCGTCAACGCCGTCTGTCCCGGCCCGATCGACACCCGCATGGTGCGCGACATTGCCAAGCAGGTCTCGCCGAACGACCCGGAGTCGGTGGCCACGCGCTATGCCGGCTCGATCCCGCTGCGCCGCTATGGCACCGCCGAGGAGGTGGCCAACGTGGTGCTGTTCCTGTTGTCCGACCTCGCCGGCAACGTGACGGGATCGCAGTACATCGTCGATGGCGGGCGAACAGCGGCGCCGGCCGGTGTTTCCGCGTCGATGGAGCAGGGGTAGTTGGGGAGTAGGGGCAGGTGAACGGGTTGCTGACTGGCCGCCGCGCGCTGGTCACCGGGGCGGGCTCGGGCATCGGCGAGGGGATCGCGCTGGCGATGGGCCGCGCCGGCGCCTTTGTGATCTGTGCCGACGTGAATGGCGCGGCTGCGATCCGCACGGCGGCGCGAATCGGCGCCGACGCCGCCGCCTATACGCTGGATGTCACCGACCGCGCAGGCGTCGATGCACTTGCAACGACGATCCAGGGCGCGCATGGGGCGATCGACGTGCTGGTCAACAATGCCGGCATCATCCGCCGCGGCCGTGTCGAGGACGAGAACACGCGGGCCGACTGGGATGCAACGCTCGCGGTCAACCTTGACGGCGTCTACAACATGGTC
>CAXNGD010000354.1:0-3076 GCA_964201575.1 Acetobacterales bacterium
GCGTGGCCCCGGGCGCGCCGCAGTGCGGGCAGACACGCTCCGCCAGAACCTGCCCCTCCACCGTCGCCGCAACCTCGTCGCCGGCGGGGCGACCGGACAGCACAGACAGAACCTCTTCACGCTGCGCCGCCGTCAACGTGTCCAGGCCCGACAGCCAGTTACGGAAAATCGCGTCGTGCATCGATGCGCTCCAAACAGGGCGTTTGACCGGATTCTACAGAGCACACACGATTCGAGAACAGAGCCAAGTTTTTTGGTTCTTTTTTTCAAAAAAGAACGCCTTGCTTATCCATCGGCTTCTTCTTCATCAAGCATCTCCGCCACCGGCCCGATCAGCAGCGCGGCGGCATCGGGGTCCATCGTCTCGACGCTGCGCAGTTTGCTTTGGATCTGGCGGGTGCGGGTTTTCATCTGGCCGATGGTGCTGGTGAAGGTGCCGGCCTGTTTGGCCAGTTTGTCGATGACGCCGTCCATTTTCTGCATCTCGGTGCGGGCGGCGCCGAGGAGGAGACGCACTTCGTCGGCTTTCTGCTCCAGCGCAAGGGTCACATGGCCCAGGTGGATGGTGCGCACCAGGGCGGGAAACAGGCTGGGACCCATGACCAGGACGCGGTGGACGCGGCCCAGTTCGTCGACCAGGCCGTCCATGCGGGCGATCTCGGCGTAGAGGCCGTCGGTGGGGAGGTACATGACGGCGAATTCGACGGTGGTTGGGGGCACGATGTATTTGTCGGCGATCTTCTTTGCCTCGGCGCGCACGCGGGTGGCCAGGGCGCGGCGGGCGGCGCGTTCGGCGTCGGGGTCGGCGGCGTCCAGGGCGCTGAGCAGGCGTTCGTAGTCCTCGACCGGGAACTTGGCGTCGACCGGCAGGCGGGGGCGGTTTTCGCCGCGCATTGGCATGATGATGGCGAACTCGACCGCGTCGTCGCTGTCCGGGCGGGGTTTCCAGTTGGTGTCGTAGGCGCCGGGCGGGAGGACGTCGTCGAGCATGGCGCGGACCTGGGTCTCGCCCCAGCCGCCGCGGGTTTTCACGTTGCCGAACAGGCGCTTGATGTCGCCGATCTGGGCGCCGACGGCCTGCATCTCGCCCATCGCCTTCTGCACCTGGGCGAACTGCTCGGTGACGCGGGCGAAGCTGGTGGTCATCTGGGCTTCGACGGTCTTGGTCAGTTGTTCGCTGACGGTGGCCTGGATCTCGGTGAGCTTCTTCTCGTTGCCCTCGCGGATCTGGGTGAGCTGTTGGTTGATCTCGGCCCGCATGGTGCCGATTTCGCCACGCAGGGCGGTGCCGGCGACGTTGCTCTGTTCGGCCAGGGCGCGCAGCTGTTCGGCGAGCGTTTGGGCGATGCCGGCGAGGCGGGCCTCATTGCTGGCGCGCAGGGCCTCGATGGCGCCGGTGACCTCGGCGCGCAGAGCGGTGCCGCTGGTGCCGAGCGCCGCGGTCAGCGCCCGTTCGGTGTCGGTCAGGGCCTTGTTCTGGCTGGCGGCGGCACCGTCCTGGCCGGCGCGCACCTGTTCGGCGAGCAGGCGCAGACGTTCGACCGCCGCCGCGTGGGCCGCGCCCTGGCGCAGCACGGCCAGCGCCGTTACCAGCGCCAGCAGCGCCGCCATGATGGCGGCCCCCAGAATCAGCCATTCCACTGCCATGCATCAATCCCGCATCGTCGCCCGAGTCGCGCCCAACGGCGCGCGGGCAGTATGGCATGGCGCGCGCCGGGGTCAGTGCCTGATGGTTTCTCCCACGGGCAGGGTCCGGGCGCGACGCTCGACCAGGAGCCAGGATACCAGGCCTGCGAGCAGGAAGCCGAACATCGTCACAACCAGGCCGAGCGGGCCCCAGTACGGGTAGAGAACGGCCACCAGAAACCCGGACAGCGCCATGCACAGCATCTGTCCACAGCCCATCAGGGCTGCGGTCACGCCGGCATGCTGGGGCACCGGCTCCAGGGCCGCATGGGTGATGCTCGGCGTCGACAGACCGCGGCACAGGCCTATCAGCACCACGAAGGGGATGAAGGTTTCCAACCGGATCACGCCGGCGAGCATCACCAGCAAGGCACCCAGCGCCGCCAGCGGGGCCACCGACAGCCCGATGGCCAGCGGCAGCCGCGCCGGCACGCCGCGTCGCGCCAGGATATTGTTGATCATCGAGCCCAGCAGGATTCCGGAGGAGGTGATGGCGAACAGCAGGCCGAACACCTGGTTGCTGACCCCCATGGTGCCGATCAGCACCAGTGGCGAGCCGGAAATGAAGGCGAACAAGCCGCCGGAGCCCAGGGCATTGACCAGCACGTAGCCCATGGTCGGGCGATGGCGCAGCACCGCGCCGTAGCGCCCGACCAGGTCGAGGCGGGCGCCGGGGACGGCGGGGCGGCTTTCGGCCAGGCCGAAATACACCGCGACCACCAGCGCCGCGCCAGCCAGCGACAGCGCGGCGTAAATCAGGCGCCATTCGCCGAACAGCAGCAGCAGCCCGCCCAGCGTGGGGGCGATGATCGGCGCGATGGTGATGACCATGCTGACCTGGCTCATCTTGATGCGCCCGGCCTGGCCATCGAAGTTGTCGCGCACCACCGCCATGGCCAGCGTTGTGCCACCGGCGGCGCCGATGCCCTCCAGCAGGCGGAAGCTCAGCAAGACCTCGATGCTGGGCGCCAGCGCGCAGCCGAGCCCGGCGAGGGCATAGAGCGCCATGCCGAACAGCATCACCGGGCGCCGACCGTAGCGGTCCGACAAAGGCCCCATCATCAGTTGTGCAACGCCGAAACCGGCCAGGAAGAGGGAGAGGGTGAGCGCTGCCTGGGCCGGCGTGGCGCCCAGGGAGGATTGCAGCATCGTCAGCGCCGGCAGCCCGAGGTCGATGGAAAGCGGCGGCAGCGCGGCGAGCGCTCCGATCAGGAAGGTGAAGGCGAGGGACTGTGGTCGAAGCGTAGCCGGGGCAAAACCCCGGGCAGTGTGGGTCAAGCGGCTCGCGTGCGGGTTCGGATGAGATCGGGAAGGCCCGGGATGGCGGGCGCTTTGATCCCTCCGATGCGGTCTGCGAGGTAGTCCCAGAAGGAGACCCCGAGCTTTGCGC
>CAXNGD010000355.1:0-3073 GCA_964201575.1 Acetobacterales bacterium
ATCGATGCAGCGGCCGGTGACGGCACGAGCGGAGGCCGTAGGCCGTAGGCCGACGGTAGTGCCGTCACCGGCCGCTGCATCACCGGAATTGTCGGTTCGCCCACGCCGGCGGAGCTTTGCCGCACAGGACAAGCTGCGCATCCTCGCCGATGCCGATCGCGCCGCGGCCGTCGGCGCCATCCTGCGCCGCGAGGGCATCTACGCCTCGGCCCTGACCGACTGGCGCCGGCAACGCGACGCTGGGGCATTCAGCGCTTTGGCGCCGGCCAGGCGCGGACCGAAAGCTGCCAGACCCAACCCGCTCACCGCCGAACTCGCACGTCTCCAGAAAGACAACGCCCGTCTGTCGCTGCGGCTGACGCGCGCCGAAGCGATCATCGAACTCCAAAAAAATGGCCGAGCTGCTGGGCACCCCGCTGACATCCAGCGACGGCGAGCCATGACCGACGCTGTCATGGCGCTCGACCGCGCCAGCGGCATCACCGCCCCCGCGGCCTGTGCAGCGCTCGGGGTTTCGCGCGCCACGGTGCAACGCCGCCGTGCCCGGCTGAGCGCGCCGCCGGCGATCTCGCGTCCGCGGCCACCCCCGGCCCGGGCGCTGAGCACTCCGCAGCAGCAAGTCGTGCTCGATCTGCTGCATGCTTCACGCTTCGCCGACCAGGCGCCAGCCGAAATCTACGCCAGCCTGCTCGATGAGGGCGTCTACCACTGCTCGATCCGCATCATGTATCGGATGCTAATGGATAGAATCTAACGTTTGGTGCCCTCTTTTGACGGCTGCGATGATGGCTTCCGGTTTCTTGATCCATTTGAATGGCCTCGGGTTGTTGTTGTTTTCGGCGAGGAAGCGTTTAATGGCAGCCTGTAGGTCGACGATGGAGTGGAAGACGCCGCGTTTGAGCCTTCGTCTGGTGAGCTTGGCAAAGAACCCTTCGACGGCGTTGAGCCATGAGGCGGAGGTCGGGGTGAAGTGGAAGGTCCAGCGCCGGTGCCGGGCGAGCCATTCGCGGACTTTGGGGTGCTTGTGGGTGGCATAGTTGTCGGCGATGGCGTGGATGAGCTTTCCGGCTGGCACGCGCGCCTAGATGGCATTGAGGAAGCGGATGAACTCCTGATGCCGGTGCTGCTGCATGCAGCGGCCGATGACCTTGCCGTCGAGCACGTTCAGCGCTGCGAACAGCGTGGTCGTGCCGTTGCGCTTGTAGTCGTGGGTCATCGTGCCACAGCGGCCCTTCTTCAGCGGCAGGCCCGGCTGGGTACGGTCAAGCGCCTGTATTTGGCTCTTTTCGTCGATCGAGAGCACCACGGCGTGGGCCGGTGGATCCATATACAGCCCGACGATATCGCGCACCTTGCTGGCGAAGTTCGGGTCGTTGGACAGCTTGAAGTGGCGCGTCCGATGCGGTTGCAAGCCATTCCTGCGCCAGATGCGTTGCACGGCCCTCCTACATGATCCCCCGCAAGCTTGACCCGGTCCGCGGCAAGATCACCCACGCCGTGGGCGTTCTCGGAATGCTTGGCCTGACAGCCTATCCCGGCATGGCCCTGCAGTGCGAGCCGAAGCCGGGTGATACAGCGGTCGTGTCGGCGGCGTCCGGCGGTGTGGGTCAGATTGCCGGCCAAATCGCGCGGTTGAAAGGCTGTCGCGTGGTCGGCATCGCCGGACACGAGGAGAAGTGCCGCTATGTGGTGGAGGAGCTCGGCTTCGACGCCTGCATCTCGCGCCTGTCCCCCAGTTTCGCCCAGGACCTGAAGGCCGCCTGCCCGGACGGCATCGACATCTATTTTGAGAATGTTGACGGGATGGTGTTTGACACGGTGCTGCCGCTGTTCAACGCCGGCGCGCGGATGACGATCTGCGGGTTGATCGCGCATTACGGCGATGCGCCCGGGGAGGACGCCAAGGCCCTGGTGCGCAGCCGCGCCGAAGCCCGCGGTGTGCACGTGCAAAACCTCTCCGTCGGCGAATACGTGGCGGAGTGGCACGACGCGTTCCTGGCCGAGATGGCACCCTGGGTGGCGTCTGGCGAGGTCCGCTATCGCGAGTATATCCGCGAGGGATTCGAGGCCATCCCCGCCGCCTTCACCGGAATGCTGCGCGGCGAGAACTTTGGCAAGACCTTGGTCCGCGTGGCGCGGGATCCAACTCTAGCGTCGTGACGCGGCTGCGTATGTGAACGTCCCGCAGGACCGTCACGGTCCGCCGACCGGGCGGCGGATCATTGCCGGAAGCCGCACGTCATGCATGACCTTCGCAGTCGCAGCCAGGACCAGGACGCCAAGCGCCGCCTTTGAGACCGGCTCCATCGTCTCTTCGATCAGGATCGCATGGACGGCGGTGGCCACGACAATCACCACGGCAAGGATCGTGTGGCAGAGGCGCCAAACTCGCGGTCGCTGGGATCGGCGCAGGGCGGCGAGAAGGGCAGTCGCGAACACCGCTGACATCGCAACGACGCCCCAGACGGAGAACGGCGTCGGCGACCGGAAGAGAAGCGCGTCGATCACGTCGGGCGGGCTGGTCAGCCACAGCGCTGCGACATGCAGGGCGACCGCTGCCACGACCGCAGCCCCGACGCAGGCATGGACTTTCCGCCCCAACCGGATGCGCAGGCCCGGCAGGTATCCCCCCGCCAGCAAGGGTTGAAGGAGCAGCAGCGCCAGCGCGGCAACTCCGGCAAGGCACCCCGTGATGTAGATCGGATCGCGCCAGGCGAGCAGCGGGCTCGTCGCCGCAAGGATGCCCGGCACCGCAATGGCCGTGGTGACAATTGCCCAGATCAGACCTGTACGCACCAGCTGTGGGCCGGTCATGCCTTCTGCAGGATGAAGTCCGCGCTCAGGCTCTTGTCGCGAGCGCTGCGCAGCAGGGGCCGAAGAAAGACCGTCTCGAAGCCGTTGCCGTCGTGCTCCGCATCATATGCAAGGTGCGCGTGGGCCTGCCCGAAGGCCGGTACGATCTGCGGCATCTCCATCCTGAACACGCCGTTCTCGTCCGTAAGCGTGGCGCCGTGGCTATGTGGGTCGCGCTCCTGCCCCTCCGTGGTGTGCGCCCACATCTGGATGCGAATGC
>CAXNGD010000356.1:0-3041 GCA_964201575.1 Acetobacterales bacterium
CATCAGCCGCCGCCCGAGCCCGGTGCCCTGGGCTTTGGGATCGACGGCGATGTTGTCGAGCAACAGGTGGTCGGCTTCCGGCAGCAGGACGATGAGCCCCGCGATCGGCACGCCTGCCACCCAGACGGCATGGCTGCGGATCAGCGCGGCATAGTCGTCCAGCATCGGCCCTGGCGGCTTGCCGATGCGGGCGACATACATGCGATAGGCGGCCTGCACGATCCGTTCGACCTCCGTCAGGTCGGTCGCGTCGGCGGGGCGGATGTGCATGGCGGGCGCTCCGTGGCTAGTGTCCTGCCCGCAAAGTTCGTCCGACTTCGGACGGACGTAGCGGATCAGCAGGCCACTGAAAACAAGGCCCAGGATCCCGCAACCCTACCGCGCGGCGGCTTGGCGCGGTAGGGTTGCGGATCTGGACGGAGATGCTGTTGCCCTCAGGTGCCGAAGTCACTGTGCTCCATCCGGCAGCGCCGCGCGCGGTGGCCGCGCTGGCCGACAAGATCCCGCTCTCGGCTGGCCTGGTGCTCCTGCTCGGCTGCGGTGATGGCGCCACCGGGGCCGCGTTCCGGCGACGCAACCCCGCTGTCCGGCTGATCGGCACCGAAGCCGATCCCGCCCTGGCCCGCGCGGCTTGCTCGGTGCTGGACCAGGTCTATTGCCTAGCGCCGGAGCCGGGGCCGCTGCCGCCAGTGCCGCCGGCGGACTGCATCGTCGTCGCGCCGGGGCTACTGGAAGGGCTGCAATACCCGGAGGACCCGCTGGCGGAGCTTGGCCGGATGCTGGCGCCTTGCGGCATGCTGGTGGCCTGGCTGCCGCCGGATACGCTCGAAGCGCAGCGTGCCCGGATCGCCCGCGCCGGGCTGCACCCGGTCGATGCCGAACAGGTGACGATGCCTTCCGGTGCGCCCGGCCTCGCCTGGCGCATGGCCAGGGCGCCGGTCTCCCCTTTGCGTGTGGTCTCAACCATGCTGCCGGCCGTCGGCGGGGTCAGCCAGGTGCGGGTGGTCGAGCCGCTGGCCGGCATCGCCACCGAAGCGGCGATCGCCACCCGCATCACCAACCAGCTCGAAACGCTCCCCGCGCTGGGCGACGGCGCCGGCATCTTCATCCTGCACCGCCCGGCCGTCCTCGGCGCCGACGGGCTGCTGCAGCTGCGCGGCCTGATGGCGCGCGGCTGGCTGGTGGTCTGCGAGTTTGACGACCACCCCTCGCAGATCCCGGTGCTGCACCGCTCGGACGTGCACAATTTCCGCGCCGTGCATGCGATCCAGACCTCGACGCCGGCGCTGGCCGCGGTGCTGGGCCGGGAGAATCCGGAGATCAGGGTGTTCACAAATGCGATCCGATACCTGCCGGACGCGGCGAATTTCGCAGAGCCTGGCTGCATCAATCTGCTGTTCGCGGCTCTGAACCGCGAGGAGGACTGGCCGGAGCATGTGGCGGCGCTGAACCGCGCGGCGGCGGCGGCGGACGGGGCGCTGCGGTTTCATGTGATCGCGGATCGGGCGTTCTTCGATGCGCTGGACACGCCGCACAAGCAGTTCACGCCGCTATGCGACTATGTGACGTATCTCGGCATCCTGTCGCGCTGCGAGGTGTCGTTCATGCCGCTGCGGGACAGCCTGTTCAATCGATGTAAAGCCGATCTGAAATACATCGAGGCGGCGGCGCATCGAGCGGTCGCCCTGGCCTCGCCGACGGTCTATGGCGAGAGCATCGAGGATGGGATGAACGGCCTGTTGTTCGATGACGCCGAGACATTGTACGAGCGGCTGATGGGGTTGGTGGCCGATCCCACTGGCGCACGGGAGATTGCCGAGCGCGCCCGCACCGATGTCGCCGCACACCGGATGCTGGCGTATCAGACGAAGCTGCGGGTGGAATGGTACCGCGATCTGTGGTCGCGCCGGGCCGAACTGCATGCGGCCCTCTTGCAGCGCGTGCCGGCGTTGGGCTAGCGGTGACCGTTGAGCGTCCGTAGCATACGATGGACTTCGTGCTGTCTCAGACGTGCAGAAGGACATCGGGTATGACAACCTATCGCGGCACTTACGGCGATGTGGTGAGTGGCCAATCCATCCTGCCGGATCTGTCCGGTGGCTTCCTGATGACGACGATTGTCGACATGACTGTCGACGATGTGCGACGCGTCTCTGGCGACATCGTCAGCGCCGTCGTCTCGGGCAACGGGACCATCACCTTCGAGGCAGTCGTCGACGGGGACCGGACCACCCGCACCGACACGTTGGTGATCGCGCCGACGCCGATGGTATTCTCGCTCATCGCCGCCGATGACCCGCTGATGCCGGATTTCGGCGCGGAGTACGGATATTTCGGCTCCAACAACCTGTTCTTCCGTGGCGGCCGCAGCTTCTTTCGCGACGGGGTGGAGCTGAATGGCGGGGACACGACGCTGGGAATCGCCGGCGCCGGCGATTATCGCTGGACCGACGGCACCCTGTCGCTGAGCGGCGTCTACCAATCCTGGGGCGAACTGCCGATGACCAGCGCGCTGCCGTGGGTGCGCGACAACCATGTGCTGAACACCGAGCGTGGGGCCGCGACGAACGGGATCGTCTTCGAGATCGAGCGGGTGGACGCCGCCCTGGAGCCGGCGACGGTGAACTGGTGGGTCACCGGCGACACGTTCTATGACTACACCCAGACCGATGCCTTCGGGTGGCGAGAGCCGGTGCTGCTCGACGACTTCGTTGGCGGCACGATCCCGGCCGGCACGGTCAGCTTCGCCGCTGGGCAGCTTCGCCGCTGGGCAGAAGGTCGCCTATGTCACCGTGCTGCTGGCCGACGACAGTGCCGGCGAACATATCGAGCAGTTGCAGTTGAACATCATGCCAGATTCGAGCGGGTTGTTCAACTACCGCTGGGCCGGCACACAGGCGAATCGCTTGAACGTCATGCGTTCCCTCTGAGCACTGTCTCCAGGTAATCGACGTTCCACCCGGCCTTCTTGCGGCGGTTTTTGAAGCTTGTGGTGGGTCTGGCGGCAGACAGCAGGTTCAGCGCGGTGTGTCGAACGATTG
>CAXNGD010000357.1:0-3035 GCA_964201575.1 Acetobacterales bacterium
TTCCGCTCCGGCTGGGGCCATGTCTTCAAGCACATTGACCGCCTGTTGCGCGCCGTCGAGCCCGCTTTCCCCGCCCGCCTGCGGCAGCGCGCCATCGCCCGCGCGGTCACCTTCACCACCGCCCGGCTGAACGGCGAGGATGGGCTGGGCGGCATCTATCCGGCCATGGCCAACGCCATGATGATGTTCGACACGCTGGGTATCCCGCCAGACCACCCCGATGCCGCAATCTGCTGGCAGGCCCTGCGCAAACTCCTCGTCATCCGCAACGATGAAGCCTATTGCCAGCCTTGCCTGTCCCCGGTCTGGGACACCAGCCTGGCCGGCCATGCCATTGCCGAGGCCGAGGGCAACGCCGCCCCGGCCGTCATCGCCGCCAATCATTGGTTGCGCGGCAAACAGGTCCTCGATGTCGTCGGCGACTGGCAGGCCGCCGTCCGCCCTGGCCTGCCCCCGGGCGGCTGGGCGTTCCAATACGAGAACCCGCACTATCCCGATGTCGACGACACCGCCGTGGTTGGCATGCTGCTGCACCGTGAAATGCAAGGCGGCGGGGGCGATCCGACCCATGGCGAGGCCATTCGCCGGGCGCGCGACTGGATCATCGGCATGCAGAGCAAGAATGGCGGCTGGGGCGCCTTCGACGCCGACAATGACCACCACTATCTCAATCACATCCCCTTCGCCGATCACGGCGCCCTGCTCGATCCCCCCACCGCCGACGTCACCGCGCGCTGCGTCTCGTTCCTGGCCCAGATCGGCGAACCACTGGGCAGCCCACCCATCCGCCGCGCCATCGACTGGCTGAGGCGCGAACAGGAGGCGGATGGCGCCTGGTTCGGCCGCTGGGGCACCAACTACATCTACGGCACCTGGTCAGTGCTCTGTGCGCTCAACGCCGCCGCCATGCCCCATGACGACCCCTGCATCCAGCGGGCGATCGCCTTCCTGCTATCCACCCAGCGTGACGATGGCGGCTGGGGTGAAGACAACGAAAGCTACGCCAACGCCCCGCATGGCACACACCATGTCTCCACTCCGTCTCAGACCGCCTGGGCCCTGCTCGGCCTGATGGCCGCTGGCCAGGCCGAACACCAGGCCGTCGCGCGCGGCATCGCCTATCTCTCCGCAACCCAGAAGACCGACGGCGGCTGGGACGAGGAACCGTACACGGCCGTCGGCTTCCCGCGCGTGTTCTACCTTCGCTACCACGGCTACAAATTGTTCTTCCCGCTGCTGGCGCTGGCCCGCTTCCGCAACCTTCGCCGCGCCAACGATCCCCGCGTCGCCTGGGGGTTCTGATCGACCCCGCCCTCGGCCCGATGCTGGGCATCGTCGTCGGCCTTGAGGCCGAGGCCCGCATCGCCCGCCGCCTGGGAATGGTGGCAATCGGCGGCGGCCTGCCCGCGGGGGCGGAAGCTGCGGCCGAGAAGCTGGTCGCGCGCGACGTGACCGCCTTGCTCAGCTTCGGCCTTGCCGGCGGGCTCGACCCCGCACTGCCGGCCGGTGCCCTGGTCGTGCCCGCCATGGTGATCGAGGACGGCATCACCTACCCCACCGACCCCGGCCTGTCCGCACGGCTCGGCGCCATGATGCCGCTGCGCGCCCTCTCAGGCCACACCGTCCTGGCCGATCCTGCCAGCAAGCGCGCGGCCCGCGCCGCCACCGGGGCAGCCATCATCGACCTGGAAAGTGGCGCTGTCGCCCGCGTCGCCGCGCGCCATAACCTGCCCTTCGCCGTGCTGCGCGCCGTCTGCGACCCAGCAGAACGCGCCCTGCCGCCCCTGGCGCTGGCGGCGCTGGATGCCGGCGGGCGGATCGGGGCGAGGCGCGTCATCGGTTCACTGCTGCGTCACCCCGGCCAGATCGCGGCACTGCTGGGCCTCGCGCGCGACGCCATGCGGGCCCGCGCGGCCCTCGTAGCGGCCGTCCGGCGAAGCCACGCTTGACTTCCAAATCAGCGGGTTCATAGCTTCGCGCCATCAAGCACCTGGTGCATCGCGCCCATTTCGGGGAGGCTCAGGCCCATGATGAAGCGGATCGGCCGGCGCATGCTGGCAGCGACTCTGGCGGCGGGAGCCCTGCTCGGCCTCGCCCCTGCCCAGGCCCAGGCCGGCGAGGTCACCTTCTGGACCTGGCGCCAGGAAGACCGGGCCGCCTACACCGAGTTGTTCGCCGACTTCATGAAGGCCAATCCCGGCATCACCGTGAAGTTCGAATCCTTCGCCGTCGAGCAATACGCCACGGTGCTCTCCACCGCACTGGCCGCCGGCAAGGGTGGCGACGTGATCCACACCCGCGCCTATGGCGGCCTCGAACAATTCGCCAAGGCCGGCTACCTGCTCGCACTGGACAACGCCAACGTGCCGGAGCTGGCCAACCTGCCAGACGACGCCAAGGCCAGCCTCACCCTGCGGGCTGACGGAAAAGTCTATTCCTACGCCTTCGCCAGCTAGACCCTCGGCCTGTTCGTCAACAACGAGGTCTTCAAGCGCGCCGGCGTGACCGCTCCGACCACCTGGGACGAGCTGATCGCCACCTCCAAGACGCTGCAGGACAAGGGCGTCGTGCCGCTGGCAAACGGCATGGCGACCGCCTGGATGTGCGAGGTCTTCACCTCGGTCTTTACCAACCCGCAGCTCGGCCCGAACTTCTCCGCCGACCTGCTGGCCGGAAAGGCGACTTTCGAGGACCCGCGCTACATCGCCGCCCTGTCCAAGCTGCTTGAGCTGCGCGACTTCCTCCCGCCCGGCTTCACCGGCATCGACTACCCCACCGCCCAACAGCTCTTCCTGTCCGGCCGCGCCGCCATGTTCGCCGGTGGCAGCTTCGAGATCGCCAATTTCCGCAAGCAGAACCCGAAGCTCGACATGAGCTTCATCGCCCCAGGGCAATCGGGTGAACGTGTCTGCGGAATTCGCGTGACAAAGGGGTAAGTGCTGAATCTGTTGCAGTCCTCCGATTCTCCCAGGGGGACCACCGATGTCCGAGACCGCCGCCGACCAGGCCACGATCGCCGAAACCGTCGTCTTCTT
>CAXNGD010000358.1:0-3010 GCA_964201575.1 Acetobacterales bacterium
GCCGAAATCGCCGTGCAGCACGGCGGCGAGGTAGCGCAGGTACTGCTCGGGCAGCGGGGCATCGAGGCCCCAGCGGGCGCGGTACTCGGCCACCGTGTCCGGCGGCGTGTTCTCGGGCAGCAGGGTTTCGGCGGGGTCGCCGGACAGGCGCAGGACCACGAACACCACGGTCACGCACATCAGCACGGTGAGCAGGGCGCGCGCGGTCTTGACCAGGAAGAGGATCAGCATGGCGCACCGGCGGCGAGGTGGCAGGCGACGATGTGTCCCGGTGCCATGCTGCGCGGCGCGGGGATTTCGGCGGCGCAGCGCGGCTCGGCGAGCGGGCAGCGCGGGTGGAAGCGGCAGCCGGTTGGCGGATCGAGCGGGCTGGGCGGCTCGCCTTGCAGCAGGGTGCGGGGCCGGCGCTGGCGGGGATCGTCGACGGGGACGGCGGCGAGCAGGGCGCGGGTGTACGGGTGTTGCGGGTTGGCGAACAGGGCGGCGCGCGGGGCCTGTTCCACCAGGGTGCCGAGATACATCACCGCGATGCGGTCGCTGACCTGGCGGACCACGCGCAGGTCGTGGGAGATGAACAGGCAGGCCAGGCCGCGCTCGCGCCGCAGGGTTTGCAGCAGGGCGATCACCTGGGCCTGGACCGAGACGTCGAGCGCCGAGACCGGCTCGTCGCAGACCAGCAGTTCGGGGCCGGCGATCAGCGCGCGGGCGATCACCACGCGCTGGCGCTGTCCGCCGCTGATCTCGTGCGGGTAATGCGACAGCAGGGTGGGCGCGATGCCGACCTCGGCCAGGCATGCCGCGGCGCGGTCGGGGCGCTCGGCGGCGGGGTGGAGGTTGTGGATGTCCAGCACCTCGCGCACCTGGCGGCCGATCGGCATACGCGGGTTCAACGCGCCCAGCGTGTCCTGGAACACCAGTTGGAGGCGTTGTGCCTGGCGCCGGGTGGCCGCGCGGTCATTTGGGTTGGCGAGGGCTGCGCCGGCGAAGCGCACGGCGCCGGCGCTGGGCGGCAGGATGCCGGCCATGACGCGCCCGAGGGTGGATTTGCCGGAGCCGGATTCGCCGACCAGCCCGACGGTTTCGCCGATCGCCACGGTGAGCGACACCCCCGCCACGGCCTGTAGCTCGCGCGGCCGGGCGAAGGGCAGGCGGCGGCGCATGGCGAAGCTGCGCACGATGCCGTCGGCCACGAGCAGCGGTTCAGCCATCGTCACGCAGCGGGTGGTGGCAGGCCACCTGGGTGCCACGGTCCAGGGCGCGCGGGTCCGGCCGGGTGGTGGCGCATAGCGGGGCGGCCCGGGTGCAGCGCGGCGCGAAGGCGCAGCCGGGGGGCAAGGCGCTGAGCGGCGGCACGGTGCCGGGGATGGCGGCCAGGGCGGCGTCGCGTTCGATGCGCGGCAGACAGGCGAGGAGGCCGGCGGAATACGGATGGGCCGGCGCGTCGAACAGGGTTTCGGCGGGTGCCTGTTCGGCGACGCGGCCAGCATACATCACCGCCACCTCGTCGGCCATTTCCGCCACCACGCCGAGGTCGTGCGTCACCAGCAGCAGCGCCATGCCCAGCTCGGCCTGGGCCTCGCGCAGCAGCGCCAGGATCTGGGCCTGGATGGTGACGTCCAGTGCGGTGGTCGGCTCGTCGGCGATCAGCAGGCGGGGCCGGCAGGCCAGTGCCATGGCGATCACCGCGCGCTGGTTCATGCCGCCGGAGAGCTGGTGCGGGTAGTCATGCAGGCGGGAGGCGGCGGCCGGCATGCCGACGCGGTCCAGAAGCCGAAGTGCCTCGGCCCGGGCCGCGCTGCGGCTGCTGCCGTGCAGGGTCAGGCCCTCGGCGATCTGCGCGCCGATGGTCATCACCGGGTTCAGGGCGGCTTGCGGGTCCTGGTAGATCATTGCCATGGCCGGACCGCGCAGGGCGGAAATTTCGCGCGGCGGCAGGCCCACCAGCTCGCGCCCGTCCAGCCGCACCGAGCCCGCCGCGATGCGTCCGGCCGGGGGCAGCAGGCCGGTCAGGGCGAAGCAGGTCAGGCTTTTGCCACAGCCGGATTCGCCCACCAGGCAGAGCGTTCGACCGGGCGCGATGGACAGGTCGACGCCGTCAACGGGCATCACCGCGCCGTGCGGCCCCTCGATCGCCACGCGCAGGCTGCGCACCTCCAGCACTGGTGGCGCCACTGTGGGGGGCGCCAGTTTGATGGGGGGTTGCGCGGCGCGCGCGGGGCGGGCGTGCAGCAGTACTGGCACGGAATCTCCTTTTGGCCGCTGGGGAGGAAAGGGGGCGTTCCGCGCTGGCCGCTAGCGTGTTTCGATGACGTTGGCGTGACGGTTTCGTGGCACCGCGGGGCATGGCGGCGGCGATCCGGATGACTGGTCCACAAGGTTGGGGCAGCAAGGTTGGGGCGGGCGCGCGCCTGCCGCACGAGCTTCATGCAACCGCAACAGCACCGTCATCGCGGCGGCATCAAGCGGCTGCGACAAGCTGGCCGAACACATCCCCAGAGGTCCCAGCCGTGTCCCCAGCCCGCCCCGCCCGTCTTCATCGCCGCACCATCCTGGCTGCCGCCGCCATGGCGCCGCTTGCCGCTGTGACACGGCCGGCGGAAGCGCAGGGGGCGGCGCAAGGGGGGGCGCGGCCGAAGCTGGTGGTTGCCGTCGCCGAACTGCCGCCCGGGATGGAGCCGGCGCGGGACATGGGCAATGTGGGCACGCGGATTTCGTATTCGCTGTATGACACGCTGATCCGCCGCGACTTCCTCTCGGCGCCGGGCGGGGGCGGGTCCAAGCTGGAGCCGAGCCTGGCGAGTTCCTGGAAGCGCGAGTCGCCGTCCGAGCTGGTGGTGACGCTGCGCGAGGGGGTACGCTTCCACAACGGCGACCTGCTGCATGCCGACGACGTGGCCTTCACCTTTGCCGCCGAGCGGATGTGGGGCGAGAAGCCGCTGATCCCCGATGCGAAGAACTATTTTGGCATCCTGACCAATGTGGAGGCGCTGGATGCCCGCACGGTGCGGTT
>CAXNGD010000359.1:0-3007 GCA_964201575.1 Acetobacterales bacterium
TGGCCAAGGTCTCGATGCCCCCCTGAGCCGAAGGCCCTTACGGAAGGGGGTCTGGGGCCTCAGGCCCCAGCGGGTCCAGGGCGGAGCCCTGGCCTTTCTTTCTTCCGCCTCACCCCCCGAAGCGCTGTTCCATCTCCCGCCGCACCTGCGCCGCCGGCGAGTCCAGCGCCGCCACGTCGTCCCAGGTCAGCACCGCCCCCTCCGCCACCCCGCGCCGTAGCGCCACGCGATGCGCCAGCCCGATCGGCAGTGCGCCCAGCGCCAGGCTGTCGGCTGCCGGCATCGCCCGGCCCCACACCGTGTAGCCGCCCTCGCCATCCAGCATCTCACCCTGGCGCAACCCGCGCTTGGCCACCGCCACCACATCGGCGCGGAACTCCCGGGACTGCCCGGTGGGCTCCCCCCGCAAGGCCGCGGACAGCACCGAGATGCCCAGCTCCAACCCGATCAGGTGGTACGGCTTGTACATCGCAGCATAGCGGCCCGAGGCATCGGTCTTCAGCCCGTACTGCGCAAAACACGCGGCGGCATAAGGCGTGGGCGCCTCGAACACCACATAAACCCCCCAGCGCAGGTCGCGAAACACCGGCCGCCCATCGCGCTCCAGCGACGACACCACCTCGGCGATCCCCGCCCGTTCCAGCACTCCGCCATCCCCGCGCGGCCGCAGCACATGCGGCAGGTCGTCCACCCCGCAGGGCGGAAATGCCAGCCCGGCGCTGGGCACATCCAGCCCGCAGGAATTGGCGATCGCCGCCATCTCGATCGCCGACTTGGTCCCGTCCAGAAACGAATTGAACATTTGCGGGTTCATCCCCGCCGCCCTCGCCGCCTCGGGCGTCAGCCCGTAATGCGTCCAGACATCATCTGGCGTGACCGCATGATACGCCGGCAGGTACTTCGTCCCCTTGCCCGCCGCCACCACCCGAAATCCGCAGGACCGCGCCCAATCCACCAGCTCGCTCACCAGCGCCGGCTGGTCGCCATAGGCCATCGAATACACCACCCCCGCCGCCCGTGCCTCCGCCGCCAGCAGCGGCCCGGCCAGCACATCGGCCTCCACATTGACCATCACGATATGCTTGCCCGCCGCAATCGCCGCGCGCGCATGCACAATCCCGGCGGCCGGATTGCCGGTGGCCTCCACCACCACCTCCACGGCCTCCATCCCAATCAACGCGGCACCGCTATCCGTGAACCGCGTCGCCTTGATCCGCGCTGCATCCCATCCCACGGCCGCCGCCGTCGCCCGCGCCCGATCCGGATCGAGATCGGCGATAGCCGCCACCTCCAACCCCGGCACATGCGGCACCTGCGCCAGGAACATCGCCCCGAACTTGCCGGCACCGATCAGGCCGACACGAACCGGCCGCCCGACATCGGCACGCTTGGCGAGCAGGGCGTGGAGGTTCATCGCGCATCCTCATGGTCAAGCCCCGGGGCAGGGCGGTTGCATCGCGCCAGGGGACATGACAGGCGCGATCTGGCGCGCCCTGCTGGACTCGAACCAGCGACCCACAGCTTAGAAGGCTGTTGCCGGATCTTGATATCCTTGTGCCCCCGCAAGTAAAAAGCCCGTAACCCATTGATATATCGTCTCCGGCAACTGATTCGCGTATCAGGTAATATCTGGCCGTCGCGCGGGAAATGTGCCCCCGGTGTGCCCCCGGTACAAATGGCGGTTTTTGGGGGCACAAAGAATCAGTGCAGGCGCGCGTTGGAGGAGTCATGCAGCATGACCTGACCGATGCCTTTTTGCAAACCCTGCCGCCGCCCGGGAAAGGCCGCCGGCTGGAACTGCGCGACAGCCGCATTCCAGCGCTGGTGTTGCGCATGACCGCGACCGGCGCGGCAACCTGGAGCGTGCGGACGCGCACGAAGGACGGGCGACAAACTCGCCCCAAGCTGGGCACCTGGCCGGCGCTGGGCATCGCCGCCGCCCGCCGCGCCGCCCTCAAGGCCCTCGGCAACATCGAAGCCGGCGGCGATCCCGTGGGCGAGAAGCGCGAGGCCCGCGCCGCCCGCAAGGTGAAGATCGCCGCCGAGGTGACTGTGGCGGTGCGGTTGCGCGAGTGGCAGGCCGCCCGCGAGCGGGACCCCGCCGCCCCGTGGTCGCCTCGCTATGCCTCCGAGGTGCGGCGGATCGTCAACGCCGAAATCATCCCTTCCCTTGGTGCCCGCGGACTGCGGGACGCCACCCGCGAGGAATGGGTTTCTCTGGTGACGCGCAAGAGGCTGGGATCGCCGGCTGTCGCGGCGATGCTCTATCGCACGGTTTCCAGCTTCTTGAACTACGCCGACGCGCGCGGATGGATTGACGCGGTTCCGCTCCCGCGCAAGGGCGCGGCGACGCTGGCGCCGCCGCCGGCCGCCCGCGCTCGGGTGTTGGACGATGCCGAGTTGCTGGCGGTGTGGCGGGCAGCCGACCGCGAGGCGCCGAAGTTGCGGGTTTTCGTGCGGCTGCTGATCCTGACCGGCGCGCGCGAGCTTGAAGTTGCCGATATGTCGGCGGGGGAAGTGGACCGCGAGGCGGGAAGGTGGACGATCCCGGGCGCGCGGGCGAAGAACCGCACGGCCTACACGGTGCCGCTGGCGCCGCTTGCCCTCGCCGATCTGGGCACGGTGTGGCCGAACGACGATCCCGAGCCGGGGCACCTGCTACTTGGCCGCACCGCACGGGCTGGGTTTCGCGGTTTCAGCCGACTCAAGGTGCGGCTGGATACGGCGAGCGGGGTAGCAGGGTGGCGCTTTCACGACATTCGCCGCACCGCGCGAACCGGCATGACGCGCCTTGGCGTGCCGCGCGACCATGCCGAGGCCGCCATCAACCATCTGAGCGGGCGGAGTAAGCTGGAACGGACATACGACCGGCACGACTACGCAGCAGAAATCATCGCCGCTCTGTCGCTATGGCAGGGGCATGTGGCGGGTGTGGTGGGTGCGGCTGGCGGAGTGGTGGCGCTTGCCGGCCGCCGCCATGCTGGTGCCGACTCGCCCGGCTGATGAC
>CAXNGD010000360.1:0-3005 GCA_964201575.1 Acetobacterales bacterium
CTATGCATCCACACGGAGGGCGGGGCATGCGACGGCGCAGTCTACTCACGGCAAGCGCCGCCCTGGCCATCCCCCGCCCCGCCCGCGCCTCAACCGAGGTCGACCTTCTCCTTGTCATGGCCGTTGATGTTTCCCGTTCCGTCGACGAGGAAGAAGCCCGCCTGCAACGCGAGGGCTACCGCGAGGCCATGGTCGACCCGCAAGTCGTCGCCGCCATCACCGGCGGCCCGCACGGCGCCATTGCCGCGGCCTACGTCGAATGGGCAGGGATCCAATACCAGCGCCTGGTCCTCCCCTGGACCCGCCTCGCCAGCCCCGCCGACTGCGCCAACTGGGCCATCGCCCTGGGCGGCGCGTCGCGCGACAGCATGTCCTGGACCAGCCTCTCCGGCGCCCTGATCTTCAGCCGAAAAACCCTGGCCCAGAGCCCCTACACCGCCGACCGCCGCGTCATCGACGTCTCCGGCGACGGCATCAACAACAGCGGCCCGCCGGTGACGATGATCCGCGACCAACTCGTCGCCGAAGGCGTCGTCATCAACGGCCTGCCCATCGTCAACGACCGCCCCAATTTCGGCCGCGCCCCACAACCCGACCTCGAGCCGTACTACCGCGAAAACGTCATCGGCGGCGACGGCGCTTTCCTGATCGTCGCCGAGGACTTCGAGAACTTCGGCACCGCCATCCGCCGCAAGCTGCTCACCGAAATCGCTGGCCTCACCCCGCCCAAAGCGCCGCAAGCGGCGTAACCGACGCCGCACCCTCAAACCCGTCCAACGCCTCCCCCAACGCCGCCCCACGCGCAGCCCCCAACACCGGCGCCACCAGCCCGTCAAACTTCGCCCGGATGCGCACCCCTTGCTGCCCCACATCCGCCGCCGGCACCCCGGCATCATGCTCGGCACTCAGCGTCGTCTGGTCCACCAGCCGGATATCCATCGCCGCATGCGTCTGCCCAAACCCCGGCACCAACTCCACGCTGACCCGATCCCGTAGCGCCACCACCCGAGGATCGCCCGCCACCTCGGCGCTGAACGTCCCCAACGCACTGGTCTCCAACCCCGCCAACGCCATCGCCGCCGTCAACCGATGCGAAAACTTCGCCTCCAGCCCGGTCACCGGCTCGGCAATATTGCAGACGCGATCAGTGGACTCATCCACCCGCAGCGTGATCGCTGCGATCCGCTCCGCCGTCACCCCCGGCCGATCCCGCAACATCCGCGCCGCCTCGATCCCGGCATGGGTCAGGTAACAAGCCGCATGATACTTGAACAAATTCGCCCGGATATGCCACCCGCCCGCCGGCTCCTCCAACGCCCGCTCCGGCCAGAAATCCGGCGAATGCGTCGCCGCGAACCCCTGCCGGCACTCCAAACTATCAACCCGCGAAACAAACCCCCGCGCCGCCAGCTTCGCCGCCAGAAGCCCGTTCTGCGCCGCCCGCCCGGCATGCAGCGGCTTGCACATCGTCCCGAACATCGACTTCAACCCCGCCGCCTGCGTCGCCGCAATCCCCAGCGCATGCAACGTCTGCTCCTCATCCAACCCCAGCAGATGCGCACACCCCGCTGCCGCCCCAAACGTCCCAACGGTCCCAGTCGCATGAAACCCCAAGACATCATAATGCCCCGGCGCCAAAGCCCGCCCAACCCGGCAAGCCACCTCATACCCCACCAAAAACGCCGTCATCACCTCAGCGCCCGACGCCTCCCGCGCCTCCCCCAACGCCAAAACCGCCGGCAAAACCGCCACGCTGGGATGCCCAGGCATCGCCAGGTTCACATCGTCATAATCCAGCGCATGCGCCATCGTCCCATTGACCAGCGCCGCCACCCCCGCCGGCAACCGAACCGCACTGCCCCAAACACTGGCCTGCGGAGCCCCCCCAGCCTCCTCGGCCTCCGCCAGCAAAATCCGCACCAACGCATCATCCGCCCCCGCCAGCCCCACCGCCAGCGTGTCCTGGATGCACTGCCGCGCCAGCGCCCGCACTTCCGCCGTCAGATCGCCAAACCGCAAGCCGCTTGTGCGCCGAACAATGGCGCGTGTGAGTTCGGTCATCGCTAGTTCCAATCGCCGAGGGGACCCGGACCTTCGGCCAAGCCGCCGGCCCTGATCACAGAGTGGGCTGATGCCCCTGCGCGCGTCTAGCCCTTCGACGGCGTCTCCTTGGCAGTCGGCTTCTGCCCAACCGGCATCGGCCGCAGGAAGGTCGTACCCGCCCCCGCCGGCTTCTTGTCCGCCTTCGGCTTCTTCTTCTCGCGCCCGCCCTTATCCTTGCCCTTGGCCATCTCCGAACTCCCGCTTCGCCGCACCAACGCCGATGCGCGCCGCCAAGCTATGCGCCCTCGCGGCCCCGGAAGCCAGCAATCCCTCCGCCCGGCCTACCGCGCCCGCATCCGGTTGTTGCGCGCATTATGCTCCACCTCCGCCAGGCCCAGCACCTCCATCACCGGCGGCACGTAGTTGCCAAACCGCCCCCGCAACCCCTTCTTCAGCCCGTACCACCCGCCCACCGGATTGCCGGCATCCCGCCCCCAGGCCTCCACCGTCCCCGCCGCCGCCGGCTTCTGCTCATCCGCCGACGCCAGCGCCATCCAATCCCCATGCACCTTCAGCATCGCATGCAGATCTTCCAGGCAGCGCGACTGATACCGCAACTCCGTCGCCCCCACCTGCACCACCAACGCCGGCGGATCCAGCGAAGCGTCGCGAAACGCCGTAAACCCCCCAGACAAGCTCGGCGTCTGCAACACCCAGGGCGAAGCCCGGCTCCCATCGCCCGTGACAGGAGCCGGCACCGGACCGGCAGCCGATGAAGCCTTGGCCATGCGAGAACTCCCCTGGATCAGCCGCCACCCTCGGCGGCCCGTTTCAGATCGGCGGCAAAAGCATCGAACGCCGGCTGCAGATCGGGGATCGACCGCGAGATCAGCGGCGCCAACAGCCCGGTGAATTCCTCCCGCATCGAGAACCTCACCTCCCCCTCGCCCCCCGGCACCAGC
>CAXNGD010000361.1:0-3000 GCA_964201575.1 Acetobacterales bacterium
GCGGACGAGGTCGTCTTGAACGGGTTATCGCCCTGGAGCTGCTTGGCCGCGCGGTAGTGCTGCGGCACCGCGATGGGCTGCTTGTAGGGGTCGGCCCAGGTGGCGGGCACGAAGATGTCCCGGCCGACCCCGGCCAGCGAGGCGACATGCTTGAGCGGCGGGTGCCACATCGCCAACTCGGCGGCATTGCGGTAGGCCAGCGTCGGATACGGTCCGGCGGTTGCCGCCCACAGCACGCTGCCCTCTGGCATGGTGGCGAAGGCGTCCATGTGCCGGGCAAAAATCTCCTGTGTGGCCATCCAGCCGCGTGCGGTGGCCAGGCTGCGTCCGGCCAGCAGCACTCCCAGCACCACAACCCAGGCGAGCATGGCGGGCCCGCCCATGCGGCGCAGGTCGGTGCTGGCGATGGCCACCAGCAACACCGCCACCGGCAGGCGCGCATCACCATACGCCGAGCCGAACAGCGCATGCGGCATGACCGCGAAGGTCGCGCCGAGCAGCAGCAGCGGCGCCAGCATCGGCGGCGCGAGCCCAAGGCGACGGCGCAGCAGCAGCACCAGCGCCAGCAGCGCCACCGGCCCCAGGGTTGCGATGTCCAGCACCGTCTGTCCGCTGAGCAGTGTTCGCCACGCTACGAGCGGCTTCCAGCCCCACCAGCCGGCATAGGCAATCGGCTGGCGCGCTTCCTCGATCGTGGGGGACAGCACCACGAACACCACCAGCCCCACCAAAAACGGCAGACCTGGCAGGAACAGCCGCGCCGCAAATCCGTCGTGGCGGCCGGTCAGCGCATCGTGCAGCGCGAGCCCGCCGACCACCACGGCAAACAGCCCGAATGCCACCAGGTGGCAGAACAGCAGCACCAGCGCCGCCTGGGTGGCCACCGCCAGCCGCGGCACCCAGCGCCACTCGGCCGTCGCCACCCAGGCCGCCACGGCCCACAGCATCACGCCGACGCCGAACAGGTAATTGGTGAAGCCGTATAGAAAGATCCAATTGTACAGGAAGAACGCCGCCAGCAGCGGCCATGGCGAAACCCGCCGGTGCAGCGCGTAGTGCAGCGCGACCGTACCGCTCAGCAGCAGCACCTGCACCAGTCCCAGGAAGACCCGCCCGGCCTGGATCGGCGCCAGGATCGCGGTCAGCCCCAGGGTCACCACATCCATCGCCTCGTTCGGCAGCATGAAGCTGCCCAGGCGATACGGCGTGCCGTGGTCCACCTGTCCCAGCAGTGCCGCGATCGCCTCGGCGCGCGCCAGATGGAACGGATAGTCGTGCAATGGCGGGATGGTCACCACCAGCAACGGCAGCAGCACCAGCACGGCCAATGGCAGCCATAGCCATCGGGCGCTCGGCAATTGGGCGGCGGCGGACATAGCCAGCTTCATGGGCCTTGGGGCGGTTCGACAGGATGCCGGTTAGACCATAGGCCGGCCGCCGGCACCACTCGCGGTGCGCATTGGCGGCCGGGTCACACAGGATTGTGCGTGGCGCCGCTGCCGCCCTAGGGCCGCGTCAGCATCGCCGGCCGGCCGGGCGTGCGCAGCGGCTCGGCCAGGCGCGCGAATTCGCACAATAGCCGGCGAGTGTCGCGGGGGTCGACGATCTCCTCCACCTGGAATGTCTCCGCGGTGCGGAACGGCGAGCGCAGCTTGTTCAGCCGGTCCTCGATTTCGCGCAGCTTGGCGGCCTTGTCGTCGGCGGCATCGATATCCGCCCGATAGGCCGCCTCGATCCCGCCCTCCAGCGGCAGCGAGCCCCACCAGCCGGATAGCCAGGCATAGCGCAGCGCCAGCCGCCCGGCGGGGGTGTGTACAGCGCCAGCCACGCCGAAGGAGCTGCGAATGACCACGGTGCACCACGGCACCGTGGTCTGGTTCATTGCCGCCATCGCCCGCACGCCGTGGCGGATCACCGCGCTGCGCTCGGCCTCCACCCCGATCAGGAAGCCCGGGCAGTCCATCAGATAGACCACCGGCAAATGAAACGTCTCGGCCAGGTCGACGAAGCGCACCACTTTCTGGCAGGCATCGGCGGTCCAGGCGCCGGCATAGTGCATGGGGTCGCTGGCCATGATGGCGACGGGATGGCCGCCCAGCCGCGCCAGCCCGGTGATCACCGGGCGGCCGAAATTGCGGCCCATCTCGAAGAAGCTGCCGGAATCGACGACCGTGTCGATGATCGTGCGCATCTTGTAGACCTTGCGCCGGTCGCGCTGGATGATGCTCATCAGCTTTTCGTCGCGCCGCTCGGTGTCGTCGTTGCACGGCTCGACCGGCGGCACGCCATGCACGCTGGACGGCAGGTACGACAGGAATTGGCGGGCTCGCGCGAAGGCCTCTTCCTCGGTGTCCACGGCGTCATCCACGCCGCCGGCGCGGGTCTGGATTTCCCAGCCGCCCAGCTCCTGCTTGGTGACATTGTGGCCGAGCGCGTTGACCACTGGCGGGCCAGCGACGAACATCGCCGAGGTGCCCTTGGTCATGATCGAATAATGCGTGGCCGCCAGCCGTGCCGCCCCCAGCCCGGCCACTGAGCCGAGTCCAAGCCCCACCACCGGCACCTGCGAGAGATTGTCGGTGGCCAGAAAGAAGCCCTCGCCGCCGCCCACCCCGCCCGGCAGATTGGCCCGCCCGGTGGTCTCGATCGTCTTGACCGAACCGCCGCCGCCCGAACCCTCGATGATGCGGATGATCGGCAGGCGGAATTCCGCGGCCATCTTCTCGGCCATGATCGGCTTGGCCTTGATCGTGGCATCGGCCGAGCCGCCGCGCACCGTGAAGTCGTCGCCGACCACGACCACTGGCCGTCCATCGACCTTGCCGCGCCCGAACACGCAGTTGGATGGCACCAGCTCGACCAGGTTGCCCTTGGCGTCGTACTGCGCCTTGCCGGCGATGGCGCCGATCTCATGGAAGCTGGCGGGGTCCAGCACGCCCTCGATCCGCTCGCGCACCGTCAGCCGCCCGCCGTCATGCTGCCGCTCGACCTTCTCCGCCC